>CAYOTZ010000005.1:8521-22894 GCA_964407035.1 uncultured Methanosarcinales archaeon
GCTGCTGCTCAATAAGCTTCTGCTTTAGCTTAGTTTTTTGCTTCTGCTTTAGCTTGAGTTTCATTTTAGCAATATCACAAAAACAGCAACAACCAAAATAAAAACCAAAATGCCTAATGCAATAATAACAGCAATCGGGGTAAAACTCTGCGGCTTAACAACAATAACTTTCTTACTTTCTGTTTCGTCCTGGTGCTCTTTCTGCTCTTTAGCAACCGTGGTTGTTGTAGCCAGAACAACATTTGAGGTTATTTCTGTTGGCTTAACCACATGAAAGTATATATCTCTCTCAAAATTATAGGTTTCATACTTATCTGCTCCCTCTATATAAAGCATAGCCCTGTAATTCCCGGGAGATAGCTCTGGAATTTTGAACTCAAGCGAATACCTCTCACCTGAGTCAACATTTATGTTGAACTCCTGCTTTTTTCTTACCTTGTCAAACCTGAACTCTATGTTGCCGTTAACTGGCACGCCACAATTACCATAAACAACATTCTCCAGCTTCACAATGAGCTTTAAGCTCTCATTGGGTATAACAGGTATCAACGAGTCATTAACATCATACAGGGTGTGATTCTCCAGCTCTATCTTCACATTATGTAGCTCAAGCCGGTTGGCAGCAGAAGGGCAAGCATCATAGAAGCTCAATTCAGGAAGCTCGCTCAAAGGCTCATAGTTTTCATCATAAGAGTAATACCCCAAAACAATGAAACTGTTTTCCTTGTTTATCCTGTATTCCTTTATGCCTATATTGGAAAGCTCGCACTCATCCATATAGCAGTGGTAGAACCACCAGCTTTTACTATTGCCAAAGTCATTAGACAAGTCATCTATGCTGTCAATAAAACCGCCTCCGTAGCTGTACTCTGCTTGAAACTTTGAGGCATCCAGTGCCTCCTTGGCACTGGCCCCTCTGGCTAAATCAACACAATCAAACAACATACCAGTAGGGTTGTCTATCACTATGCCAATTTTCATAGCTGAAACTAGATGAGCAGCAGCAATCAACATAAACATTATTGTTATTAAGCGCATCATTGGATACTGTATCCAACAAAAATTATTTATACTATATAAAACTTTTGTCACTTCATGCTTCGCTCGCAATCCAAATTCTTCAAGCCAGACATCTTGAATGTGTTTTTGCAGCTCAAGAAACCGCAATCAAGAAGCGAGTTAAGTCAGCTAACAGGCATAGGTGAAGGTAGCATACGCTCCATACTCAAGCTCTTGAAATCCAGGCAGCTTATAGAGTCAAGTAGAAAAGGGCATTACTTGAGCGACAGTGGTTTTGAGATATACCACAATCTTATTCGTTCAATTGAGATAAAAAGTATTAAGCTCAAGGCAATAAATTCTTCAAACCAGATAGCCATCTTGATAAAGAAACCTAACAGGGAGGAGAAGAGCTATAAGCTCAGAGATATAGCAGTTAAATGGGGGGCTAAGGGGGCATTGATATTCAAATACAACGGCGAGCAGCTCATAATGCCGCCATCTGATTGCGTTGATTATTCTGAAAATTTCTCAAAGCTAATTGAAGCCTTTGAGCCAGAAAAGGGCGATTACATAATCGTGTTGTTCAATAGCAGCAAAGATGAGTTAATACCTGGCGCTTTAGAAATAGCTTCTAGACTATCCAACATTATTGCTGGGTTCTTTGATATGCTTTAAAACACGCTTGAGTGCCTCTTTTAGTGTTAACTTGCATGTGTCAATCTCAACAATATTCTTGTGACGCTCAGTTACTTCAACAAGACACACTTTGAAAATTTCAGCATCAAGGTTTTCACGAACTTTTTCTTTGGAATAACCGCGCTGCTCTAATCTTCTCTTTAGCTTTTTTAAATCAGAACAAGTGCATACGACGCAGAGCTCAACAACTTGGCTGCTTAAATAATGTGAAAGATGCGAATCCAGAACATAATTACCCATATTCAGCTCTTTGCTTATGATTTGGCTCAGCTTATCTGTGTCAACAATCCAGCTCTTCCTTCTGTCATCGTATTCTTCGAGCAGCTTGTGTTGTCTGGCAAACTCAAGCAAGCTAACATAGGTGTAACCCAGCTGCTTTGCTAATTGTTTAGCCAGTGTTGTCTTGCCTGTGCATGGAGTTCCTGTAACAGCTATTATTCCCATAATAACGAAAACAACAAAGCTGACTTAATTAAGTTTTCCTTGAAGTCCACCAGCTAATAAGGCAATAGACAACTAGAGCAACAATAGCACCGATAACAAACCAGAAACTAACAGAAGCGTAAAATGGCTGATTAACAGCAGGTTGCCCTGCAAGTAACTCAAAGCTCTTTGTTTCTGGCGCTGCAGCCATTAATGGCTCTGCTCTTGGAACAAGTTTAGCCCTTAAAAATTCAATTAATAGGGCAGCAACACCCACGACTGCAAGCGTTGGCAGCAAACGCTTCACTGCTGTCTTGTCCTTTTTGTTGGGCGCTATGACAATTGTCTTGTTTGTTAAAGCATAATGTATTACCTCTTTGCCGCGCTCTGAATAGTGGAATTCGTCCTTTTTTACCAATCCTGCCTTAACAAGGTTCTGTATGTTGTAATGAACAGTTGAAAGGGGCAACTCCAGAGCCTCTGCTATCTCTGTTTCAGTTGCGTTCTCCTTGCCAGCCATCAACTTCATTATAGCTCTTGAGGTCTCATTGCTCAGTGCCTGGGCAAGCTCTTTTGAAATTGGTTCGTCAAGAGAAACAAGCACATAGTTGTCCTTTCCCATACAGAAACTCTGTGAGCTGTAGAATATAAAGATTTTGGTGAGTTTAAGCAGAATTGAAATAATGTGGGGGTAGGGATTCGAACCCTAGTAGGCACTAAGCCAGCAGATTTCTTAAATCACAAGCCATTCGGCTTCATCACTCAATTTCTTGAGTCTGCCCCGTTTGGCCGCTCCGGCACCCCCACAGGACAAATCAGAAAAAGTAACTTGATTTAAAAAATTAACTCATTGCAAGGAAGAAAGCTGCCTCTCCAGCAAAGATATCTGTCTGTTAATCTTCTCAAGCTCAGAACCCTTCCTCACTTTATCCAATCCCTCTTCTTCAGGATAACTGTGTTGAAGCTTCATATGCTGCCTTAGCCCTTTTTCTGTCTTGAAACTTCTGCCGCATATCCGGCACTTCAAAGCCCCTTTTTCAAAGCCCATACTACCTACATCAATGTGTGGTAGCCCACGCCTTATCTCGTTTACATGGTTGGGCACAGAGTTCATCATTGAATTCATTCCCATTACTGCCTTTTTTATTTCTTTTCTCACTTGAATATGCTCTTCTGCTCTCTTCAGGGCTTTTAGGACATTAAGCTTCGAGCTAAGTATGGCTCTTTTGGTCTCTCTTGGCTCCTTAATTCGCATGTACAGACTCATTTTTAATCCTTCTTTGATATTGTCTCGGTTATAAAGCTAATTTTTTCTTCAAGCATCTCAATCTCGTCTTCCCATTCCCTTAGCTCCTTGTCCTCATCTTCCTTGAGCTTCTTAATAGTATCGAGTTGCTCCCGGGCACGCTTAAGATGCTCATTCAATAGGTTAAGCTTGGAAAGAATCTTTTCATAATCATCAACTTTCACAAACACTGGTTTTTTATCTGTTGGCATTATCTTCACCTCGCACCAAAGGCAATTGTATCAATTTGTTCCAAGGTTTCGTATATTGCTTGTAGATTTGCCTTGAAATTCTTTATTGCTTCTTCTTTTTGAGCATCAATCTCAACAAGCTGCTTAAAGTGGGGGCTGGAGCTAACTGTTTTGTTAATCTCGTCCAAGTTGCTCGCTACTTCTGCAAACGCTTCTTCAGTTATGAACAACTCTCTGCCAATATGATGCTTAATAAATTCAACTAAAGGATGCTTCTTCTCTTCCTTAGGTTTTTCGACTTCTTTCTTTTCTTCCTCTGGTGCTTCTTCCTCTTCTTTGGGTGATGTCTCGACAGGTTTCTCTTTTGGCTTTTCACCAGATTCTGGCATCTCAGCACCCTCTTCCCCTGCTATAATCTCTATTTCAGGCACCTCCTGCTCTGTCTCTTTAGGAGCCTGAGGTGGAGGGACATTTTCAGGTTTCAGTTGAGACACAGAAGCAGGAGCTTCCTTTGCACCGCCTAAGTCTTCAGGGATTTCCAGCTCAGGTAGATCTGGAATCTCTTCATCAAAATCAATTATACTTGGAGGCGGCACTAATTCTTGTTCATTCTCAATGCTTTGAGAAAGAGGTCTTGGAGGTGCAGGAGGTAGCTGAGGTTGTGCCTGCTGTTGCTTCTTCTTGCTAAGTTTTTCCTTAATCGAATCCAGGAAACCCATCGAGACACCTCTTTTTTAGAGAATGAATTATTTATTCCTTATTAAAAGTTTTTGTAACACTTAAAAGTCATTAAATATAAACACCACAAAAAAGTGATAAAGATAATTTTTATAATTAATAAAATAATAAAACAAAGCATTACAAAAATGGTTAATCTTGCCATAGCTATAGTTGGAATGACGAATGCAGGCAAAACAGAGGTGGCAAACTTTCTAAGGAGCAAGGGTTTTGGCTATGTGAGGTTGGGAGAGTTAACAGAGTTGAAGCTTAATGAGCTTAACTTACCGAATAACGAGGAGAATAATCGCAAGGTAAGGGAGAAACTGAGAGAGGAGTATGGTAATGACGCTTATGCCAAGCTTAACTTCCCAAATATCAAACAACTTTTGAAACAGAAGGATGTGGTTATTGACGGTATGTACTCATGGTCTGAATACAAGTTTTTCAAACAGAACCTAAAGAACTTTGTAACTGTAGCTGTTTATGCCTCGCCTGCTATTAGGTATGAAAGGGCAAGGCACAGGTTAGAACGCTCTACAAAGGACTACTTTAAGAATTTATCGCCAGAGTCAAGGGACTATGCTGAAATAGAAAACATAGAAAAGGGCGGTCCAATTGCAATGGCTGACTATACAATAAACAACAATGTGGAGGGCATAGCACATCTAAAAAAGGAACTCAACAAGTTCTGGAGGTGGTTGAATGGCATCAAGACCAGACTGGGATGATTATTTTTTGAGTATTGTAAAGGAAGTAAGCAAAAGAGCAACCTGTGACCGTGGCAGGTCTGGTTGCGTTGTAGTGAGAGACAAGCGGATTTTGAGTACTGGTTATGTGGGCTCTCCATCTGGTTTGCCACATTGCGACGATATCGGCCACGAGTTCAAAAAAGTAATACACGAAGACGGCAGCATAAGCAACCATTGCGTTAGGACTGTGCATGCTGAACAGAACGCAATCTGTCAGGCAGCCAAATTCGGTATTTCATTGGCGAACTCAACAATCTACTGCACGATGCTGCCATGCTATACCTGCGCTAAGATGATAATAAACGCCGGCATAAAGAGGGTTGTCTGCCTTCACGATTACCACGCTGGCGAGGACACAAAAAGGGTTTTTAAGCAAGCAGGCATAGAGCTTGCTATAAAAGGGGATACATTGAAATACGAAAATCAATAGTGAAAAATATATTTTCAACGATAAATTAATTTATATAATACAATCATCTTATTGTTATTATTCTAAAAAGGGGTTGAGGTTTCTCGTGGGGGGAAGCTAATATTGGTTTGCTCTGTGGTTGCTCCTGGGCATCTGTGCTACACGGGCTATTTGCCCACCCCCACGATTTTCCTGAAAAACATACATAATATTCTGAGCAAACAATATAAAAAAGAAACAAGACGCAACAGGCATGAAAAAGCTCTTTTTGTTCTTTATACTATTCCTAACCTTAAATCCAACAGAGGCTGCCATGGTGAAGATAGAGCATCGTAACCAGGGCGTGTTGATAAGCTTCTACTGCAAAGATAACTCCAAGCTTGTATATTGGATAGAAGCAAACAAAAACAGAATAACGCCAGAGCTCGTGGTGAATTGTAATTCTGTCAGGCCCTTTAATGCAAAGAGGGGGAACTACACGCTACATACTGTATCCAATAACTCAGGTAATATACTAAAACAAGAGTTGCAGTTTTCAATTCCAGAACATGAGGGCTATGTTTGGGAATCAAAAGAGTCCAAAGCAAAAAAGATTGCTACAAGCTTGATACTCGCTGCCAGTGTTATTCTGAACATATATCTTTTGTGGTTAAGGCACTCATGGAAAACTTTTTAAAGAGCCCTCTTTTTGGGAAAGCTATGGTAATAATAGCCCACGCAATCGTGGAGATAGCTGGTTCGCCAAAGGATTTTGTTGATAATACGATGAAGCTTGTTCTGGATAAGATTAAAGAAGAAGAAGGAATAAAACTGCTCAGCAAGACAAAACACAAAGCCAAGAAATACGAGAAAGTGTTTTCAACCTTCTCTGAATTGAGTTTGGAATTCCAAAATATTACTGCATTGATTGATTTCTGCTTTAGATATCTGCCATCGCATCTTGAGATTGAAGAGCCAGGCAACATAACGCTAAGGCGTGAGGACCTTGCTGATATGATGAACGAGCTGCTACTCCGACTACACAAAAGCGATATGATAGTTAAAGATGCAAATGCAAGGTTAAAGTTGGTAGAGGACGCCAATAGGGTGCTGGTAAAAAACGCCATTGCAATGGCGCTACAGAATGGTCCGAGCACAGTCGAGCAGATATCTCAGTCCACTGGTATAAAACTTGATAGATTACCAACCATACTTGACTACTATATAAAAAAGGGATTGATATTGCAAGAGGGCAAGCTCTACATGCTAAGAAAATGAGTTCAGAACTTGTTAAAGAGATAGAAGCTCTGCTGTTCTCTTCAGGCAGGGCTATGGAAATAGCCGAGCTTTCAGAGCTTGTTAGCAGAAGCAAAAAAGCTGTTCTGGATGCACTGAACGAGCTTAGCGAAGAATATAACAACAGAAACACAGCCCTTGTGTTGGTTAGCGAAGGCGAGTGTTGGAAACTCACTGTTAAAGAAGCATATATAGCACTGGTGCGGCGCATAGTGACAGAAACAGAGTTACCAAAAGCAGTACTTGAAACCTTAGCTGTCATAGCAGCAAGGGCACCTGTGCTGCAATCAGACATCATAAAGATAAGAAACAACAAGGCATACGAGCACATTGCAGAGTTAGCTGATATGGGTTTTATAGTAAAGGAGAAGTTTGGTCGCTCTTATAAGCTGAAGCTAAGTCAGAAGTTTTTTGATTATTTTGATATATCCAATATTAACCAGTTGAGGCAGAAGTTTAGCAACTACCAAAAGATTAATAAATAGAGCAAAGGGCTTGATTCTAAGCAGATGAGTGGCAAGGAAAAGGTCAGGATTCTTGAAGAAGAGATGAAGGACTCATACTTAGATTACAGCATGTCTGTCATTGTTGGTAGGGCACTTCCAGACCTAAGGGACGGGCTAAAGCCAGTTCACAGGAGAATTCTATATGCAATGTTCGAGATGGGGTTAAGTGCAGATAAACCGCACAAGAAATGCGCCAGGGTGGTTGGCGAAGTGCTCGGTAAGTATCATCCACACGGCGACCAAGCAGTTTATGACGCTCTCGTGCGACTGGCACAGGACTTCAGTATGCGATACCCACTGGTGGACGGCCAGGGCAACTTTGGAAGTATAGATGGTGATAGTCCTGCTGCTATGCGTTACACAGAGGTGCGGCTCTCAAAGATAGCAATGGAAATGTTGGAAAATATAAGGGAAGACACAGTTGATTTTGTTCCGAATTTCGACAACAGCTTGAAGGAGCCTGTGGTGCTACCAAGCAAACTACCCAACCTACTCGTGAACGGTAGCTCGGGAATTGCCGTGGGAATGGCAACCAATGTGCCTCCACACAACTTGAGAGAGGTATGCAAAGCAATTATAGAGTTCATAGACAACCCAGAGATAACTGTTGAGCAAATAATGAAGATAATGCCGGGTCCTGACTTCCCTACTGGTGGTGAGATATATGGCAATTCTGGGATACTCCAGGCGTACAAGCTGGGTAGGGGTAAGATTATAGTCAGGGGCAGAACAAAGCTCGAGCTTGACAAGAACAACGAACCAAGAGCAATAATAGTAGAGGAAATACCATATATGGTAAACAAAACAGCACTTATAGAAGACATAACAGAAAGCGTGAAATCTGAACATATAAAGCAGATTGCTGGCTTGAACGACGAATCTGATAGGGAAGGGATGCGGCTCGTTATCACCCTAAAGCGTGGTGCCAATCCTGATGTTGTGCTGAACCAGCTATATAAGCACACCCGCCTGCAGACAACATACGGTATTATACTGCTTGGGCTTATTGACAACAAACCCAAAGAGACGGGCATTCTGGGCTTGTTTGAGGATTTTGTAAATCACAGGTTGGAAGTAGTAAGAAGGAGGACACAGTTTGAGTTGTTGAAAGCAAAAGAGAGGTTGCACATTCTTGAAGGACTACTAATAGCACTCAAACATATTGATGACATAATCAAGCTGATAAAGAAGTCAAAGAGCCCAAAAGAGGCAATGGAACACCTTATCAAAGTATATAAACTCAGCGAGAAGCAAGCGAGAGCAATACTCGATATGAAACTCGCCAAGCTGACAGGATTGGAGCAGAAGGCAGTAGAGGACGAACACAGGGAACTCACTGAGAGAGTAAAGGAGCTAGAGGCTATACTGAGCTCGAAAGATAGGCAGCAGCGCATAATAAAGCAGGAACTGGAGCTGCTTATAGACAAGTATGGCGACGAGAGGCGTACTAAGATTACAGAGGGCGATTTTTTTTACGACGAGATAGATTACGAAGAACTCATAGAAGAGCAAACAGTTGTAATAACAAAGAGCTACAAGGGATATGTAAAGAGAACCCTGATTGACGAGTACAAGAACCAGCACAGAGGCGGAAAAGGTGTCACTGCCTGTAAGCTGTATGAAGACGATTTTGTAGAGGATGTCTTTGTTACTTCAACACACGCATACCTGCTCTGCTTTTCCAACCGCGGTAGGTTGTACTGGCTTAAAGGTTATATGATACCTGAGGGTTCGAGAACTGCAAGAGGCAACCACATTAGCAACCTGCTTGAGCTTGACAAGGAGGAGAAAATAAGCACAGTTATACCTGTAAGAGAATTCAAAGAGGGCTATCTTTTGTTTGTAACGAAAAAGGGGAGGGTGAAGAAAACAGAGTTAAGCGCCTATTCCAGGCCGAGAAAGGGGGGCATAATTGCCATAAAACTCAATGGTGACGAGTTAAAAAGGGTGTTGCTCACATCAGGCAATAATAATATAATCATAGCTACTGCCAACGGCAAGGCAATAAGGTTCAATGAACGCGAGGTAAGGGCGATGGGCAGGTCTGCAGCTGGTGTTATTGGAATTCGTATGAGAGGCAACGACTTTGTGGTGGGTGCAGAAGTGGCAGATGAAAACAAGACAATACTCACTGTAACAGAGAACGGCTACGGTAAGAGAACAAAGCTAAGCGAGTATCCTGTAAAGCACCGCGGTGGTCTCGGTGTTATCAATATCAAGACAATGAAGCGTAACGGCAGAGTGGTGAGCATACTCTCTGTCAGCGACAATGATCATGTTATGCTCATCTCAAGTGAAGGAATCATGATAAGAATACCAGTCCGGGGCATATCTTGCATAGGCAGGAACACCCAGGGCGTGAGATTGATGAAGCTCAACCCGAAAGACAGAGTGGCTTCTGTTAGTAAGGTAGAAGAAATTGAATGAGTTCTTAGGTGTAACAAGCACAGGTTTAAGCAGGATTGCCGCTGAGGAGCTTAGGCTGTTTGACTGTTCTGTTAAACTTATCGGCAAAAGCTATGTTGTTTTTAGTTGCGACTCTGATGAAGATTTGCACGAACTCCAGTCGTTTCATTATGTCCTTAAGAAGCTAGCTGTAGCAAACACTAAAGCTGAGATGTTCGGGTTGCTTGGTGCCATAAGCTTAGCAAGACATGGATATTTCATTAGGTGCCACCCGTTCAATCTGGAACTCTCAAAGGAGATAGCTATTGCATTAAAGCTAAGCAGGGACTTAGAAAGAAAAGCCACAATACACTGTTTTAAAATTGAAGGCAAATATCTTGTAGGGATTGATATTGCAAACAGATTGATGAGCAAGAGACGCTACAGGATATTCACAAGCCGCTACAGTTTGAACAGTGTAACGGCATTTGCATTGGCCCTTTTTACATGCGAGAACAATTGCCTGTTCATTATCACAGCAGACGGAACTCCAGCTGTTGAATGGGCTTTGTTGAACAAAAGATTAAATAGGCAGGTGCTGATAACTGCAACAGCTATTGATGACATTTTGCTGAGGGGCGCGAGAAAGAACGCTCTTGTGGCAGGCGTTGCCAATATGATACGGTTTACAAAAAAGCCAGCAAAAGGTGCAAAAGCAGTAGTGCTTCCCTTGAACTTTAAATGCACAAAAACAGGAATTGGCTATCTTGAGCTATTGGAAAGGGTTGTCAAAGAATACAGCAATGTAGAAACACTTAGCATTGTGGTGCTGTCAGAGTGCGAACGCCATATCCTGAGCCAAGTTAATGGTTTCGAGCTACACAACAGGTTAGATTTTTTGCAGGGTAAGCTTAAGCTGCACTTTCTGAAACTCAAAAAAACCCTTTCTTCTTAGTGTTGTGCCATATAGCGATCGCGAACAAGAGCAGCAATGCTAACAAGCTCAGAACGCCATAGCCAAGAAAAGAGGGCTTGCACCTATGCCCTTTTGCATAACCACTGCATTCCAATGGCTTGCACTTATTGTTAAAGCACACTTCATTCTCATAGCAATCATCATCAGAAAGGCACTCTAAGCTGTTTAGTGGTTTTATGAACAATCTCGAGAAAGTATTGGCACACATAATACCTTTCTGAAGTATTAGGCAGGGCTTATAGAAAAGTGTTGAGCCTCGTGTGGGAGGCGGCATCACTAATATAAACCTGAATGTTGTCTGCTCGGCTGGCATAATTGTAACATTAACAGGGCTCGAGAAGAACACAAGCTCGTTAGCGTCTTTTACTATCAACTGCTTTGGCTTTAGCGCCTCGTCCCCTGTGTTAGTGAATGTGATAGATGAGTTATACGAGTAACCCTCAATGCACATGCTACAGCCTGGATTAAACCTGAAACTCCATTTCTGAACAGCTACTGCGCTCTGGGCAAGGGTTATGAAAATTAGTAATAAATATGTAGACAAAAGTAGCTTTGAACCGAGAGCCATAACAACCACCCAGCTATAGTTAACCCTGTGCTATATTTAAATTTTTACCACAATAGATTTATAAAAAGTAACTCAATCTCGTAGAGCTATGGCGCACCATAGAGCTTTGCTCTGGCTGATATTCATAGCAGCATTTAGTATTAGAGTTTATTATTCTTTAACAAGCCCTCACTTTTTTGATTACGAATCTTACTCAGTGCTCAATACGCTAATGCAGATAGAGCGCACAAAAAGCTTTGTTTACCAGCCAGGGATAATCAATCCACCAAGCTCGGTTTTTGTGTTGCCTGTTTTCTATTTACTGTTCAGCGGCTTTCACCTTGCTGGAGAGATGTTAGCAGTGAAGCTGTTAACAGCCCTGATAAGCTCTTGCCTGGCTTTTGTCGTATATCTAATAGCTAATAAGCTAACCAAAAAGAACTACATCAAACTTATAGCCACAGGTTTTGCAGTGTTCTCGCCTGGGTTTTTGGCTTTGACAACAAACATGCTTCGTATTGGAAATTTAACTGTTCCACTGTTCTTTCTCGTCATTCTATTGGTAATAAAGGTAGAGAAGAACAAAGCGAACATGCCCTGGTTAATATTAACTTCATTACTGCTTGTACTCACATCCAAAAGCTCCTTGCTGTTGTTGGTAACTCTTGCCTTGTATTTCTTGCTGCTCAAGCTCCAATCAAAGCAGGTGCTACTTAGGGAATCAGATTTCGCACTGTTCCTCACATTTTTTATATATCTTATGATCTATGCAATTTCACTAACAGAACTCAGAGGACAGCTCTTCTTTTCAGAGTGGGCCAACAGACAGACAATAAGCTTCGCAGAAACAATCAGCAGGGTTTCTGTCCCTATATTGCTGCTGGGGGTATACGGGCATTATGTATCTCAAAAGTCAAACCCATCAAGGCAACAGACACTAATGTTTGCTATCACTTTGGCTATACTTTTACTGCTAAGTTTCGGCATACTTGATGTTGTTTCTGCACTTGCTTTCCTCTCTGTGAATATGAGCATAGCCTCTGTAAACTCTCTGGAAGCCCTTGTCAGTTACCTTAAGAAGTTCAGGCTCGCAAGCTTAAGCAAGCTTGCCATTTTAAGCAGCTTGGTGCTGATATGCGCTATAGTGGCAGCAACATCAGCCTACCAGCTAAAAAGCATCTCAAAAGAAATACCAAATTACCAAATCCAGGCACTCCAATGGCTTGGCAATAACTACAAGGATAACAGCACATTACTCATACCTGCCAATATGGGTGACTTGGCTGAGTATTATGCAAAAAAGAGAGTTGTGCTTGACCCTCGGTCATTGCATAACCTTATATTGGCTGATAGGCTCCAGGACATAGAAAAGGCTTACAAAAGCATATATGAAACAGAAGCTCTGGAAGTGCTCAATAAGTACAACATCAGTTACATTTTTTTTGATCCAATTGTTTCAAAGCAAACAGGTGTTGCAAAGCTAAGATACACAGACGACGAAAAGTGCTTTGAGCTGATATACAACCAAACAGCTTCAATTTACCGTGTAAAATGCGTATTAAAACCACTACAATAAGGTTATCAGCAATTCTTCTGCTCTGGGTTCTTGTAGTCATAGTTATACCTTACGCAAGATTGGCAAGTAATGCCTATCCTATTTATTCTACTGAAAGCTTTTCTGAACTTCTCAATCCACAAGGTTTTATTTATCCATGGATATGTAAGTTACTGGCAGAGAATGTAACTGGATTGATTGGCTTGCAGCTTATGTTTGGTATTATCATGTTTCTCGGACTGTTCGTGCTGTTGAGAAAGCTGGGCTTGAACAGGGAAATTTATACCAACGCAATAGTCCTCTCGTTGCTAACTCCCAGTTTTATATTCCTGTTCTCGCAACCCAACTCCAGTGCCTTTGCTTTGGCTTTGTTGGTCTGGGGGTTGGCTCTGGTTGACTCGACAAGAAAGCTATCGAAAGCTGCTGGATTTCTGCTGTTGTGTGCAAGTGCAAGTAGCAGTGGCTTCTGGGCGCTTGTTGTGCTTGTGGCAGCTTTGAGCTACAACAGATTAATACGGGATAAACTCCTCGCTATTAGTTTAGCAATTATCAGTACAGGCCTGTTTTTATCGCAAATACCAGAAACAAGATTTTCCAGTAATCTGCTGAATAAACTTGTGTTTGAATTTGGAGCAGCCAACGGCATTAGCTTGAGCGTGTTACTGTTGGGGATGCTTGGATTAGTGCTTACCTGGAAGAGAATGCCTGAACTAAAGACAACTTATTTTTTTGTGCTACTTACTATCATCGCAATTTCATTCAACTTTACTCAACCTTACCTCCTTAGTTTTTTACTGATAATTTTCAGTGGTTACAGTTTGGTAAGGTTAAAAGAGAAAAAATGGGAATTAATGTTCCTTAAAAGAGCAACTATTATCCTGCTAATGCTCTCGCTGATTATACCTGCTTTAATGAGCATGGCATTGTTCATGGATGCAACACCAACACATCAAGAGACCAAGGCTATAAACTTCCTTGCAAAGCTCAACACAAGGGGTGTTGTGCTAACCAGCGGACAGCTTGCACCTGCTGTTGAATTTATTGCAAAGCTCAGGGCACTGCCAGAGCCAGCATTAGAGAATAGAACAATGAAAGATATCGAGGAAATGTATCACTCAATGAGTTTAAAGGAAACCTTAAGCTTAATGAAAGCGTACAATATAAGCCACATATTAATTAGTGAGAGCATGAAGAAATCAAACAGAATTTGGCATGAAGAAAATGAGGGCTTATTATTTCTGCTGAGAAACAACGAAACATTTAAGCTAGTGTACAATGAAAGCAAAGTGATGGTTTGGGAGGTGCGCCCTGAATTAACATATTGAAATCCAAGGGCTGTATTCGCATAACTTCTTTAATATGAATGTCTTGTCTTGCATACCACAGAACTTGTGGTCTTCTATAATAGTGCAAGGATACTTATCTATACCGTAATAATCTGCAAGAACCTTTAATGAAGTAAGATTAAGGTCCATATCAAAAGAGAAAATAGCAAGCTCAGGGTCCAGTTTTTTATTTATATCAGTTAACACAAATGATTGGTCGTCACACTTCTTGCACTCATCGGCATTCTTATAGAAGAAAAGGATTATTGTTTGTTTTAAATCGCATCTTTCCTTGAGTGTTCTTATCATCATAAGATACGATAGCTCTT
>CAYOTZ010000006.1:0-7896 GCA_964407035.1 uncultured Methanosarcinales archaeon
CGATAAGTTTTTGTTCTATGTTGAACAGCAACACGATTGGCTGTTTTATGATGGTGTTTCAGAATCAAAACTCAAAAGTCTGTTCTCGTTAGATGAGGATTACAACAGGATAATAAATGAGCTAAAAAAGGATAAACCACTTGCAAAGCCAATAAGTTTTGGCTACGGGCTTAGGATAATGAAACAAAACTTTTTTGATTGCCTTGTGGCTTATGTTTGCTCGGCTAATTCCAGTATTCCAAAAATAAAAAAGAATGTTCGTTCTATTGCGGTCGCTTTTGGCAAGAGGAAGAGGTTTAAAGGCAAGGATTACTGGCTGTTCCCTGAACAGGGTAGCTTGAGTGATTATGATAAGCTACTCTCTACAGGGCTCGGGTTCAGGGCAAGATACCTGTTTGAAATAGACAAGAGCATAGACAAGGATATTGAATATAAACTTGCTCATATTGGTTATCCCCAGGCGAGAGAGATGTTAATAAGTCTGCCTGGAATAGGTCCAAAGATAGCTGACTGTGTGTGTCTGTTTTCGCTTCACATGTTGAATGCGTTCCCTGTGGATGTCTGGATATCGCGTGCTATTAGCTCAATCTACTTTAACAATAGGAAAATGAGCAAAACTAAGATAAGAGATTTCAGTGTTGAGAGATTTGGCGAGTTCGCTGGTTATGCCAACCAGTTCTTATTCTATTACTTTCGCTCTATGAAAACCAACAAGTTTTAAAACAGTAAAGCTTAACAATTGGATATGCATTACATTTACACTAATATAACAGGTGTTTTTGTATTCAATAGTGAGTGGCAGCTTGTCGAGCGCTACCGATTCAAGAAGACCGAGTTCATAAAGATAAACAAACAGCTTGAGACGGGAAATCTACTAAAAAAAGAAGAATCGCTTGTTACTAAATACAAGAATGCTGTTATCATTGGGCCGAAACGCAACAGCAATGTTAAAGCAGAATTCTCGCAAGATACTGGTTTGTTGGCAAAAGCGTCTGCTCTTGTAGATTTTCACGAGTTAAGAGAGAGCAACCTTGCAGTGACCAGCAAAGAGTATGCTGATAGCTTCTCGCTTGATAAATTGATAATTCACGCATACAGAATGCTCGAGGAGCTTGACCAGTGCGAGACAAATCTAAGGAAGAGATTGTTGGCTTTTCTTAGGTTGTGTGCTCCAGCAACTGGCTATGCAAAGAATGAGCCACTTGAGATTCTAAATGCTATAACAGAAGGCAGGGCAGATCCTCCTTTATGGCCTGTCAAACTCTCGGATATAGAGCCATTTAAGGAGCTTGCAGAACAGATCAGGCAGCTTATCGACTCAAAGCAGGAGTTGCTTGGCTATGTTGAAAACTGGATGAAAGCTTATTGCCCTAACCTGTACGCTATTGCTGGCTTGTCAATAGCTGCCAAGCTGCTTGGAACTGTTGGCTCTTTGAAAGAGCTTGCTGAACTGCCCTATACAAAGCTCCAGCTTCTCGGTGCAGAGAAAGCCCTTTTCAGGCATGTGCGTAAAGGCAACAAGCCGCCCAAACATGGATTTATTGTTACTCATCCGCTTGTTGCCAATGCGACAAACAAGGGTAAGGCGGCAAGATTGCTTGCTGAAAAGCTTTCACTTGCCGTAAGGGTAGATTATTTCTCTGGCGAATATATAGCAGATAAGCTGGTTAAGGAGCTGAAAAGAAAGATAAAATGAAGCAAACAGATATCCCCAATGTTTATCAAAAAGGCAAAATGCTGTTTACAAAGAACCTTGTGGAGGGGTATAGTGTGCCTCACGATATCATCCAATACGAACAGGGAATGGAGCTGAGATACTGGGATCCTTACAGGAGCAAGCTGGCAGCTGCTCTGTCTAAATCTATCTCGGGGTTGGCATTTAGAGAGGAGAACAGAGTGTTGTATCTAGGAGCTTCTACTGGCACAACTGTCAGCCATATTTCTGACATTAGCACTAAAGGAGTTATCTTTGCTGTTGAGTTTTCACCAGATGTATTCGCAAAGCTCTATGTGCTGGCTTTAAAACGACACAACATAGTGCCTTTGCTTAGAGACGCTTCCAGACCAGAAGGATACTATCACAGGATAACTGCTGTGGACTTTGTTTATCAAGACATAGCCCAGAGGAGACAGCTCGAGATTTTCAAGAGAAACTGCAAGCTTTTCTTGAAACCAGGTTGCAGGGCAGCTCTCTGTGTTAAGTCACGCAGCATAGATGTTGCAGAAAGTCCAAAAAACATAATGAAGGCAATCAAGTCAGAATTAAAGCAAGATTTTGTGCTTGCTGAT
Organism: uncultured Methanosarcinales archaeon; assembly: GCA_964407035.1. GTDB lineage: Archaea > Nanobdellota > Nanobdellia > Woesearchaeales > B29-G15 > B29-G15. The sequence goes on from CAYOTZ010000006.1 coordinate 2,290, forward strand.
TTCAGAAAGCTCGAGCCGTATCAAAAGGACCACGGCTTTTTTGTTGTGCAGCTCAAGGGTTAACGAAAACTATAAAAAGCTTGTCCCAATCTTTTTAAACGCTTTACTCACAATGTTTGTTATATTTATGCCGAGGTCGCATAGTGGCTATTGCGGAGGATTGCTAAGAGCTCTGCTTTTGGCTAACCTGGCTTAGCCCACAAATATCCTCTGTCCGAAAGGACACGGGGGTTCGAATCCCCCCCTCGGCGCTATTTTAAAAATGAAAAAGAGGCAAAAGAGCTTCATTGCAGTTATTATTATCCTAACTACCCTTTTCTCTGTTCAGCAAGTGGCTGCCCAGGAATGGAACTTAACCAGCTATCAAGCGCTTTATCTCAACACTATAAATCAGCAGATAAATATAACCCAGTTTTCTGAATTCTCAAGAATTGCTAAAGTCACTCTGAACACAACACTGTTTCCTAAGGAGACATACAGGCAGAAAGTTCTTGAGCAGTACCTCAATGTAGAGGCGAACATAAATGGCAGCAATGTTGTTTATACATGGAGATTGCCGCCCGGCAACCTGAATTTTACAGTATACTCTAAGCTTAGAACCAAGGCAGTGCACAGACAAATTGACGCTAAGGTTAAATTTCCTCTTGAAAAAATACCTAAAGAAGTGCGCAGTTATCTTAATGCTACAGAGCACATAAACTTAAATAATGCAAAAATACGGCGATTGGCTTCAGAGTTGGCAGAGGGCGAAGACGACCTTTTCGTGGTTGTGTTCAAGATATTTAATTGGGTGTACAGCAATATTAATTACTCTACTAAGCCAGATGTGGCTAACAGCGTCAAGAATGCCTCTTGGGTGTTGCAGAACAAGCGCGGTGCCTGTGATGAACTGGCTGCCCTGACGATTTCAATGCTACGAGTTCTTCACATCCCTGCAAGATATGTTGCTGGACAGGCCTTTTCAAATTATCAACAAGAAGGTTGGCAGAATCACGCATGGGTTGAGGTTTATTTTCCTGGTTATGGCTGGCTGCCTTTGGATGTTGCTTATGGAGAGTTTGGCTTTGTTGACAGTTCTCATATAAGCTTTTTCAGCTCAGAGGATGTGGCCAACACTCCCAGCGTTCTTAGCTATGATGTGAGTGATGCTAATATCTCGTTATCAAAGCCAATAATAAACACCACACTATTAGAGACTTCTGGAGATATCAAAGATGAACAGGAGTTCTACCAGCTCAACATAGAGCCATACAAGGAGAGGGTTGGTATTGGTTCGCACAATTATCTTGTTGTTACTCTAAACAACTCGAATGATTACTATGTGGTTGCCAAGATAAAACTACTCGGGACAAAAGGCCTGAACTATTACAATGAATTAGAGAAGTTCGTGCTACTCAAGCCGAACGAGTTTTATAGAGAGTATTTTATAGTCAAGACGATGGAGAATGTTTCTGACAGGTTCGTTGTTACCTATCCTGTTAAGGTTGTGAGCTTACGCGGCTACGAGGCGTCTTGCTCATTTGAAATGAGAAAGGACTTTGAATACTATAACTATGACAGAATCTCCTCTATTGTCAAAACGCTTGAGAGAACAGAAAAAAGAGAAAACAAAAATTTTTCGCACTCTTTGAAATTGAAATGCACTAAACTAGACAATCTTACCTATGTTAATGAAACAATCCATTTTAGTTGTAAAATCTCAAATAGCGGCAATGTGAACTTGCTCAATATTAAACTTTGCTCTCGGTCTTCTTGCATACCTATCGACCTTGACATAGGCCAGAGTAAAGAGCTTTATTTCAATGAAACCTTAACTATGCCGGGCTATGCTGATTTTATTTTCTCAGCAGATGCTCGGAATGTAGGCGTTTCTGACGTTATAACAGTAAAGGTTCTCAAATATCCAAAGCTCGAGATAGCTAAGCTTACCTATCCAGTCGAACTCGGTTATAAGGACAAGGGGCAAATATCTATGCTTATCAACAATACTGCTGGTTCTCAAGTAAGTGAGGTTTATGTAGATATAAAGCACAAGTTCATCCAGGCAGTGTATCCATTGCCTGATTTCTACACAGCCAAACTCGTAAAGCTTAACTTTGAGGGTAAAGATTTGGACATTGGCGAAAACGAGTTCAACATAACAATACATTACAAAGACCTTAAAGGACGGGCTTACAATACCACAGCAACCATTGATATACAGCTTACAAAGCTAACTTTTATACAAAAGATTCCTATCTACTTAAGAAAGTTCTTTGTTTGGCTTGATTCATTGTTTAGATAATGGTTCTGCTGTTATACTCCTCAGCATGTGCCCTGTTACCTTTACATCATAGAATTGTCTTAGTGCCAATCTTTTGTTTACTCCAATGATTAAGGGGTAAGAGCCAAGCTGGCGTCCAAAAGTGTGCTTACCGTCGTGAACTTCCATATAAACATCGCGCAACACTGTCCCAGCTGGTGCTATGCGCTTGAGCATCTCATGGTCTATTTCTTTCCTTACTCTTTCTGTAAAGTTATGGTAATACTTTCTGTTCTTCCTCATGAATTTCAGACGCACTTTTTTCGCCATTTCTGTTCCTGGCAGTATCTCAACCTTTCTTATATTAATCCTACGCAGCATCCAACCCTTGTTGAGTATGAGTTTTAGGTAATTGAGATTTTTCTCAAGAGTTTGTTCTGTTTCCTGATTTAAGCCCAGTAGCAGATTGATACCGGGCAGGTAACGCGGCATGCCGTTCTCGCCAAGCTCAGCTCCATATTTGTTTATTATCCTGATTGCTTCAAGAGTTTGTTCGGGCAAGGCATTGAGATTGTTGGCTTTGAAAACTTTTAAATCAAAACTCTCCACACCGAGAGCAGCCACATTCCCTGGTGTGCATACTTTAACTATAAGTTCTGTGAGCTTCTTGCCATTTGCAGTGATAACGCTTGTCGGGTTTACATTGTCTATGTGGAAAGATTTGGGGCTTAACTTAGAGATACCAGTTAAGAGTTGTTTGAATTTGTTAAAGTTAAAGTTCATATAAGCATAAAGGTCGCTCTGCCTGCCAAGCCGAAAGTACTCTGCGTCAAAACTTTTCAGTGCTATCGCTTCTTTGATTATCCACTCAGCAGGCCGCCAGTTCAGCTTTGACTTCAATGGCTCTACACAAAAGCTGCAGCCAGGGTTTCTCGGGCAGCCCCTACCGCTTTCAAGCTCTATCACAACTGGCTGGTAGAGCTGTTTGAGAATGCTTGCTCCGAGCAGAGCGTTTTTCTGCAAGTCCTTGTAGTAGTATTTTAACCTGTAATCTGGATTGAAAATCCTTTCTACAGTTAGCCAGGCGTCTTCTTTGGCAACATAATCAAAACCCTTGTAGCTATGATAAGTTCTCGCTATGCTGCCTCCGAACTGAGCAGCACCAAGAGAAGCAACTGGGCCAGCCAAAATCTTTTTAGCTCTGAATGGCTTTAAATAACCGGCTACCTCTTTTGGCGTGCCTGGCACAGCTGAAAGATATCTACCGGGCGTCTGGATGCCTGCAATAACAATTATGTGGCTTGCCTTTTCAAGGATTTTAATTACATTATCTCTGTTCTTTGTGGTGTTAAGCGTTAGAATGTCTGTCTTCTGTCTTGAACCTCTTTTCTTATTAAAAGTATTTCTCAAATCGTCTATTCTAAGATAGAAACACTGGGCTTTGTGCTTGAGAGCAGCCCCTAAGGCGTATCTTGGATGCACACCAAGGTAAGGAGGCACTCCGAGCCCAGATGGCTCGTCTGTATAGCAATCAACTATAGCTATTATCATTGGCTATTCCCTAAACTCAACCTCGTCAACTATCCCGTCAGAATCAAGGTCAAAGCCCTCTACCACTCTCGCCATTAGCTCTCTTTTGTATTTGTTGCCATTCGCTACTTCGTCAAAATGCTTGAGTATAGCGATTATTGCAGCTCTCGTCCCTGTGTATCGTTTGCCAGCTATTACAAGGACGCTTGCTTTTCTGTTAAAAGGGTTTGGTTGCTTTACTATAACCCCCATTTCGTCTTCTGGGTATGTATTGCCTGTGATTGTGGATTTTATCAGCATTGCATCATGCCTCTCAAACCTCACAGGTAAGTGTCTATTGAATTTCTCTGCGACTTTGTTGACTATTGGCCCTCCTATTAGTATGATGTTGTTCTTCAACTCTTCCTCTCTGATTTCTGTATCGAGTTTGACATTCGGCTTGGGCACATAGCTCAAAAAGGTGCCTATGAAAAGCCCGAGGTCTATGCCATAGTAGCCATCCCTGCTCCTCGCTTTCTCTATACCGTGCGGGTCTGGAGAGCCTACTACTATAAGCGCGTTGAGTTTGCCGTTGTCTATAAAGGGCCTTAGAAACCTTGTTTCAGATGCATTGCCAAGCAGCTTAGGTGTCTTCTCAAAATCTCCGAATTTTATGAAAAAGCCCTTTTTCGCCAGCTTGTAGTATCTCGCTTCTGAGCCCTTGATACGCTCTTTTTTTGTCTGCACCAGAAAGCCGGCTTTTTCAAGATTCCTTATATGATAATACACCTTTTGCTCGTTCAGCTTTAGCTGTTCTGCTATTTGCTTTGGATAGAGTTCTTTGTCTGTCAACAGCTCAAGTATCTTTAGCGCAAGCTCAGAATTGAGGTGCTTGAGTTTTTCAGCTTCCAATTCCTTTGCAGGTATCGACATCAAAAAGCCCTTGTCTTTCTTTATGATATACATGATTAAAGAAATAATTTGAGAACTATTAAAAATCTTTTTATAATAATGACATTATCTTGTCTATGTGTTCTGCAACCTTCTGACCCTTCTTGGTAAGCTTTAAGAGCTTAGTCCTGCCTTCCTTCACGAAATCCACAAGCCCATCCCTGTTCATCTGCTGGAGAATTTTTACAACATGAGAATAGGTGCAGTTGATCTCTTTGGCCAGATAAGAGGCATACACATCCTGCTTGGCATGATACAGACCGAGCAGCATCAAGGCTGGCTTTCTCCTGAAAAATACATTAAATATCTTCTTATCCCTAGTTAACATTTTACCCCCTAAACACATTTGTTAGTAAAACAAAATGTGTAATAAGTTTTTCTTTATATATTTTTCTATAGGGTTCTCTTTTGTTGGGAATATATACCCATTTCTGACATTTGTTGATACTGCTCTTTGTTGAAAACAAGGTACTGAATTGTGAATCCATAAAGCTTTTCTATATCCTTGATCAACCTGTCAACAGCTGCTCTGTCAACATCCTCCCCAATTATGAAAAGATTTGCTTTTTTTGGTTTTGGATTTCCATAGAGCACTATACTTGAAATGCCTGTTATTTGCTTTGCTTTTTTTACGAACTCGTCAATCGGGCTAGTCTTTAGCATTGCTTCTAAGAATTCTGTAATCTCGTTGCTGGCTGCGCGATAAAACTTGAATCTTTTGTAACCAGAGACCTTAACTATTCCAAGGGAAGCGAGCCTGTTGAGTATTCGATAGGTGGTGGCTACGCTTATGCCTGTTTTCTGGCTTAGCTCTCTGAGATAAAAGGCAGAATCCTTGTTGCTAAAAGGAAACTCAAGCAAGCTTATTATCTTGTCGTCGAAGAGTTGCTTCAGCACCAGACCTT
>CAYOTZ010000006.1:7906-19603 GCA_964407035.1 uncultured Methanosarcinales archaeon
AAACACTAAAAACTATGTTGTTTAAATATTTTTTCATTTTTGAAACAATTTTTCATTTTTGAAACAAATAAAACTCTTCAAGAAATTCTTCCTCGAGAAAATGGAGCTTTCCAGGAACTATGAGACAATAGGGTGGCTCACGAAAGTCAATCTTAGAAAGCTGCTTTGACCTTGCATATACGATCTTTTCATTAGCAGAGCCAAGAGAGCTGCAACCCAGCCAGAAATCCTTTTTGTTTATGACTCCTCTATTCAATCTTTCCTCCATTTCAAACAAGTGCCTTACTGCTTTCTTTATCGTCATTGCCGGTATGCCATCACGAGCCACATCGAGCAGTACTAGTGTGTGCAAACCCATTGCTTTGTTTTCCTCTATGTATTGATAAACAGAGCTGTACATCTCAGTAGAAGGGTGAGGTAAGCTGACAATCCTGCCAAACTTGTAAGCCTGCAAGCCAGTGTTGAGAACAGCATCCACTATTGAGGCATTGTGTATTACTTTAACAGTAACACCTTTCCTTTTTGCTCTCAGGAGAAGCTCTGTATGGGTTGTGGCAAACAAAGGGTCACCGAGAACGAGAAGCACAACATCTTCCGCTGCTGACAATTCAACAAGCTTGTTACTTTGCTCAAGCTCTTCCCTGTTAAGCTCTTCTATCGGCTTGTTAAGATGTTTGGAAAGCTCAGCTAGAGGGAGCTTGAACTGGTTGGTGTATGTTTCGATAAATAAATGCCCACATTTGCTCAGTGCAGCCAAACCCTCTTTAGTTATGCTATGAGGGGGATTCAAGCCGAGCCCAACCAGCCACAAAGCCATAAGCAGCTTGATATCTGGCAGGTTTAAAAAGTTTATGTATAAAAAAAATTCGAAAAATTTAAATATAAGTTATGTTATATGATTTTTTATTAAAGGTTTTTGGTAAAAACCTCTAACGGCTAATAAATTGTTCTTCAGAACCAGCATAAGCTAAGCTTTAATTTTGTTAGTTAAAGTTTTTTGGTAAACGGCTAATAATTGTTCTAAGGGGAGCAAAACCATAACAAGTATTTATTTGTTTTGGTAATAAAAAATATGCTTCCAAAAATATATTTACGAGTAGTTAAAAATGCTACCTATACAAAAAAAAGAAAAAGGGGGTCGGAACAAAATGGACTTTATTGTGGAAAACGCTGTAAAAAACTCTGGAACAAACTTTGAAGAACTCGATGTCGGGCAAGCTAATATCAAAGTTATTGGTATTGGCGGAGCTGGAAACAACATGGTGTCTTGGTTGTACAAGAAAGGCATCAAAGGCGCTGAAATCATTGCTTGCAATACTGATCAACAGCATCTCAATATTACTGAAGCAGATAAGAAGTTCCTGTTGGGCAAAGACCTCACAAAGGGACTTGGCTGCGGCGGTTATCCAGAGAAAGGTGCTGAGGCAACCAAGGAATCACTCCAAGAAGTAAAGGAGGCGCTCAAAGGTTCAGATATGATATTTGTATGTGCGGGAATGGGAGGTGGCACCGGCACTGGCGGGGCTCCTGTGATAGCAAAGGTGGCTAAAGAAATAGGGGCTATAGTGATTGGCACTGTGACTATGCCTTTCAAGATAGAGCGCGCCAGAGTTGACAAGGCAGAGTTCGGTCTGCAACAACTCCGCTCTGTATCTGATACTGTAATTGTAATAGACAACAACCGCCTGGTGCAGATAGCTGGTAACCTACCAGTTCAGCAGGCATTCGCTGTTGCTAACGAGCTGATAGCGACAATGATAAAGGGCATTGTGGAAACAATTGCGATACCAAGCTTAGTCAACCTTGACTACGCAGATGTCAAGGCAATAATGACTAACGGTGGAGTGGCTGCTATCGGTGTCGGTGCTTCTGATACCAACAACAGGATAGAGGAAGCAGTGCAAGGCGCTTTGTCAAACCCGCTGCTTGACATTGACTATAAAGGTGCCACTGGTGCTCTGATACATGTAGTAGGTGGACCTGACTTAACGCTTGATGAAATCAACAGGATTGGCGAGCTTGTCACCAACTCACTTGACGAGGATGCCAATGTAATCTGGGGAGCGAGGATAAGAGATGATATGAAAGGCAAAGTTACTGTGATGACAATAATGACAGGGGTAAAATCACCCTGGATACTGGGCAGGCAGCAAACTCCAGTTGTGGAGCTTGAACAAAGTCCAGAGTTGGATGATGAACTTGGCATAGAAATCATAAGGTAATGTTCGTTCTTTGCCTTCATTAACCAACCACCCCCAACCAACACAAAGCCCAAACATGAAGGCAACCAGCGCTTGTCTTCATTGCCGGCAAAACCGGCAATGGAGATTTTTTATTTTTTTATTTCTTTCAATATTTCTTCAGTGCTGGTTTTCACACCCAGATTGGAAAAATACTCAGCTATGTTCTTTGCGTCTCTTCTAAGCAACTCAAAGAACCTCGGGTTGGTGTAAGAGGTTGCATGAGAGAAATCGATTATATAAGCCATCTGTCTGTTGTTTAGAATATTAAAAGGCGAGAGGTCGCCATGAGTAAAACCTTTGTTATAGAGTGCTTTCATGGCAGAGGTAACCTGTCTGTAGAACTCTTCTGGTTTCTTTGGTGGAGCGTCTTTGAGCATTGGTGCAGCTTTGCTACCGCCAATAAAGCTCATTATGAGCACATTATTGAGAAATTTTATTGGCTTTGGTGCCTTAATCCTTGCTGCGTTAGCGATTTGCAGGTTTCTAAACTCGCGCTGAACCCAAGCGAGTATAACCTTTCTGCGTTTGTGTGTCAGCCCTGCAAATCGAGGGTCTGAGCATATGTAGCCATACATTCTGTTGAAATTTGCTGTTTCTAATCTGTAAATCTTTATGCATACTCTTTTTCTGGCTTTAGCGTTAAGAGCTGAGAAGACATTTGCTTCCTTGCCTATCTTGACAGGGCTGAGAGTTTCCTCTAAAAAAAGAGCTTTCTTTGCAAGCTCAATAAGTGTCCTAATTGTGAAGTTATCGAAAACACCCTTGTAAACCTTGAATTTCTCTCTTGCCTGCCTTGCCATCCCTTCCTTATATTGGCTTTGTCCTTTTAAACCTTTTTAAAAACAATTATCCATTATTAAATAGTAGAATTTTAAATAATATCGCTCATCAAGTTTAAGCATATGTCATTTAATGAGAAAGGCAATAATAATGTTGCAAGCATAGATGAACAATCTCTCAATCTAATCCTAAGGAAGCTTCTCTTAAAGATTTACTAAAATCTTTTACTTGTTTAACTGCTTCTACGGTTGTTTTTGGATGGTCTATCTATTTGTCTATTTAAAGAATTTCTATAATAACTATAAGTAAAAAAAGCAGACTCTACAAACAGAACTCAAATCCAAAAATTATATAAAGCAATTTTCATTTATTAATTTTTGCCCGACACAGAGAGTATCTAAGGGAGCTCACGAGCCATTCAAGCTATGAGCTTAGAGGTTAGTGGTGCGGGCTTCATTTTCATATTCATTTGGGGCAAGCATCATGTTCATAAGTCACTCGATTGTAAGCAAATGTTAGTTTAGTAGTGGGCTTGTTCTGACTGAATATGAAGCACAATACAGGAGGTAGATGAAAATGGGTAAGATAAGCCCTGTATCAGCAAAATACATCATTCATGCGACTATAGATATCAATGGTGTTGTTGACAGGCCTGATGTCATAGGTGCCATATTTGGCCAAACAGAAGGTTTGCTCGGTTCAGAATTGGAGCTTAGAGAACTCCAGCGTTCAGGTAGAATAGGCAGAATAGAGGTGAATGTGGAGACAACAGGTGGCAAGACAACAGGCACTATAGAAATACCGTCAAGCTTGGACAAAGCAGAGACAGCAATTGTGGGTGCTGCACTTGAAGTTATTGACAGAATAGGACCCTGCGAAGCAAAGATTAAGGTTACAGAAATAGAGGATGTGAGAATTTCAAAGCGCGAATATGTAATAGAGAGGGCAAAAGAGCTGCTCAAGGAGCTGTTAGATAAAACACTTCCCGACAGTCAGGAGATAGCAGACGAGGTTGCCCAGTCAGTCCGCGTTATGGAGCTAACCCATTACGGTAGGGAGCGTCTGCCAGCTGGTCCAAATATTGATGATGCCGATGAGATAATAGTTGTTGAGGGCAGGGCAGATGTGATCAACCTACTAAAACACGGTATAAAGAATGTTATCTCCATGAATGGCACCAATGTGCCAGAGACGATAAAGCTGCTCTCAAAGAAGAAGGTTGTAACAGCGTTTGTTGATGGAGACCGTGGTGGTGATTTGATACTGAAGGAGTTATTGGCTTCTGCTGAGATAGATTACATCACTAAGGCACCTGACGGCAAGGAAGTGGAGGAGATAACAAAGAAAGAGATTCACAAGGCACTTCGAGGTAAGATTAGCGTTGACCAGTACAGGTTTGAGAAAGGACTGCACGAGAAGCACGAAGAGGAGCCAGAGTCGAAGAAACTTGCCATGCCAATTGAGAAGAAGCAAGAACAGGTTGAGTTGAGTTTCGCAGAGGAAGAAAAAGACAAGCTGCGCGAAATGGCAGATGAGCTTCTTGGCAGCAGGGGTGCTTATCTGCTTGACGAGAAACTCAATGTTATGGGTAAAGTGCCAATAAGTGAACTTGAGGAATCTTTGAAGCAGCTTGTTTCAAAAGTATATATAATAGTAATAGACGGCGAGATAGACAAAAAACTGGTGAATATAGCTAAGAAAGCTAATGTTAAATGCATTATAGGTCAGGAGATGAACATAGAACCGAGTAAGGCAAGAATCCCTGTTATGCTGGCAGACGAACTGTAAAGCTTTTTATTATTCTTGATTCTTTGCTTTTTTGTTACTTTGAGCAGGTCTGTAGCTACAGGATAAAACGGCGTCTTTAAATCACAAAAGTGTTTGTCATTGAACGGCTCAAGCAGCTTTTTATGGAAATAATCAGCTTTGTAAATGCTCTCCAATGGAATGTTCTTTTTCAGAATTTTGTATTTCTCATCTGGCTTAAACGAGAGTGCTATCCTCTCAATCTTAGAAAGAGACACACCAAGAGCATAAAGTCCACCGATAGTAGTGCCTATGGATGCACCAGAAACGCAATTTTGCTCTTATACCTTACTCTCAAGAAGTTTTAATAGGTCTATATAAGCCAATGCTTTTGGCCCGCCAACACCTAAAGCAAACCCTATTTTCATAATAATTAATAAAAAGAGTTTAGCTGCACTGTCCACCTGCAGCTGAGCCGCTGCTCGGCTCAGTGTTTGACCAACCGAAACCAGGTGATGGCATCTCTGTTGACAATTGCTGCGAACACTCGCTTGGCTTGACAATGAATGACTGGCAGACCAGGTCAAGCAAACTAGCTGGAGTGCGCTGGAAACTATCTATTGGCAGGCCGTTAATAGCCAAGCTCGGTGAACCACGCACATTGTATTTCTCGTTTAGCTTCCTATCGAAGTTCACCAGTGGGAACCTGTTGCTAAGCCAGCTGCTCTGGTCCTCTAAATTCTTTGTCACATTGAATTCTGCGTCTGCTTTCTTTATACATGCATCAAGCTTGGCAGTGTCAATACCAACAGAATCTACGCACATAGTTGAGTTGCCGTCTTCAAGAAAGCATCTTAGATAAGCCAGGAACTTGTCTCTTTGTTCGCTCTGGATGCAGTACTGCCTTAACTCTTCTTTAACTTCTATTTCACCGTGCATTGCATAGTATACGAACCTCAAATTAAACTCAATCTTGTCACCGAGGAGTTCCACCACTGGCAATATTGCTTTTTCTGTTTGCGTGCCATACGGGCAGTAGCTCATAACAAAAAGCTCCACATTTGGCTTAGCGCGCTTGTTGCAGTTGAATGCCTGCTTGCACTCGTCATCCTGGCAGTCAACTTTGCCGTCCTTGTCATCGTCAATGCTGTTGTCGCATATCTCTGCAGTCGGGTCGAACTCTGCTTTTATGGCTAGCTTTAAATAATCACCTGCCGGGCTTATCCATCTTTCTATCTGCTGATAGTTGGGTGCCTCTTTCACATCCTGCTCAAAAAGCAATACTGGGAGGAACTGGAGCTTGGTGTCATTGAATAGTTTCTTGCCTTCCTCTGTATTGTAATCCAGCTCCTTGACCTGCAGGCCTGGGAATAGATACTTCAAGCTTCTAATGTACTGTGAGGTATCACAGGAGTCCTTGTTGCATCTCTTGTCGTTCAACACAATCAAGTGCACTGCTCGTGGCTTTGGAATGTTAGAACAGTACTCTGGGACTTGTTTGCCTGTCTTATTTATTGCATCACAGATTGACCTTGCGAATGAACTCTCATCACGGGGGCCACTGTATGATTCACCATTTATGAATATCGTTGGTGAGCCACTAATACCCTTTGACCTTGATTTATTGAACGAGGCTGTTAAGAGCTGTTTGCCCTGGTCGTTATTGGCACACACCTCAATTTTCTTTGCATCCAACCCTGCTTCAGCAGCACACGCTTTCCAATCGTTGTTGAGCTGCTTATTCCTGCAGAGAATAAAGTCGAGTGCTTTTGTTTTGTTCTGGTTCAAAGCGCAAAGCTGTACAATGTTTTCTTTTACCTCATTCTCGCCATGCAAGCTCTGGAAACCCTCTGGTGTAGTCCCGCCGATGTATTCTATATCGAGATCCACCATGCTGCCGAGTTGCTTGACAACAGGTAGCAACCCATTCTCAGCTTGGGTACCGTAAGGACAATGGCTCATTACATAGAGTTCCATATTTACAATGCTTTTACCAGTTGCCTGAGGTATTTTTGGCAATTCGCCAGTATCTGTATTTGGCTGATTCGACTGGGTTGGTGTTGTTGGCTTGTTCGCTTTTAGTCCCATAAATATTAAGAACGCAGCCAGCACCAGCACAGTTATACCGATCATCAGGTTTTTTGAAAAATTGCTCTTCTTTGTTTTCTTTTGCTTTTTCTTGAGTTTGTCAGGGTGTTTCTCCTTTATGTGTCTTTTAAGAGTTGCTTCAGAGGCGTAACTTTTATCACAATAATCACACTTGAACCTCTTTTTCTTGGTTGTTTTTTTTGGCATTTTAGCACCCACCCCCTATGAGCTCGCTAAAAGGGCTTCTATGACAGCTCTGAAATCAGCTTCCTCTTTTGTCAATTCATTATCACCTTCATATATGTTGCCAACTCTGTAGAACTTACAGCCGAATATGAAAGTTGGAACTGTTCTGTTGGGATTGAACTGGTAATAAAGTTCTTTTTCTTCTATCGGTAACTTGCTTTCCTTTTGCTCTGTCATCAAATCGTCGCCAGTGTCCAAATACCAGAATCTGGCTTCCACTTTACCCTTGTAGGCCTTTGCGATTTTCATAAATGCAGGTTTTATCCAGTTGCAATGTGGGCTTGTGGAAGTGCAATAAACCCTAATAATTGGTAGCCCGTTTTCATAGCATATATTCCTGTTTGTAATGGAGAAGCTTGCTAGTTTCCTTTCCTGCTCTTTCAGCAGTATCTTTATGTCTGAGTCCTGCCTGAGCTGCTGTATGAGTTCAAGCATTTTGTTGGCTTGTTCTTCTGCTGTCATATATGCTTCAAGCTGTGCTTTAACCTGGTCAAACTCAAGCAATGTAGCGTATGTCTTGTTCAGCACCTTAACTATGTGATAACCAAAGTTTGTTTTGACTACATCAGACACAGAACCTGGCTCCAAAGAGAACGCCACAGAACTCAACTCAGGTATGAGCTGCTCATCACTGAACCAGCCGAGCACTCCTCCTTGAGCTGCAGAAGAATCCTGAGAGTAATTTCTTGCAAGTTCTGAAAAGTTAGCACCCTGCTTTAGCTTGTCAAGCAGCTGCTCTGCAAGTTGTGAGTTGTTAACTATAATGTGCGCAAGCAGCACTCTTGGCGGCATTGTGAACTCTTCAAGGTGTTGTGAATAGTATGCTCGCAACTCTGATTCGTTGATTTTAATGTTGGAGTTGATTGTTTTATTAATGTACTCTGATATGAGCATCCTTTCCATCATATCCTTCTTCAGCTCTTCAAAATCTACACCCATTGTCGCCAAGTTCTCTTTTAGCTTGGTGCTATTCGTGCCAGTAGCGATATAATAAGCGTCCATTAGCTTTTCAAAATCTTCGTTAGTTACTGTTATGCCAGCGTCTTTTGCCGCCTGCACCAACAGTTTTTTGTTGATTATCTGGTCGAGGATTTCGCTGTCTGTTAGCTGTTCTGTTTGATATCCGCTCCTGTTGGTTATTTCCCGGACCCTGGCAATCTCGCTGTAGTACAGCGGCTCGCCGTTTACATAAGCTACAACCCTATCAGATGGCGTCTTAAGCAGCATTCTTACTGCTACAAACAAAATAGCAAGAACCATAAGAATAGAAATGGCAATTATCGGCATATAATTTTTATGTACCTTTTTCTTAGCTGTGCTTTTCTTCTTAACCATTTAAAAACACCTTCTCAACAAAAATGGATATGTGAATGAGTAACCTTACTTAAATCTTTTGGTATTTAGCTACAGAGTTCTTCTCTATAATGCTTATAAATATTGAAGAAGAGATAATTTCCACCGCCGTTAGGTGTAACCTTGATGTGTGGAGTGTACTTGTACAGGGAGAAAGTGGCAGCATTTTCTGGATATACATATGCACTGGCACCAAGATTGCTCACTTCTATTTTTGGGATTGGCAGGCTAAGATAATCGTATAGATACTTTGCTTGGAACCATCTCATATAGCGTTCTGCAGCACACTCTATTTGTCTTGTGGCTCCTTGCCATTCTGGCTCTGAGAGGCGGCAACCAGTGAGACCCTGAAGTTGTTTATAATTCGGTTGCTGCTCAATCGCACTCTGCTCTGTCTGGATTCTTGCCAGTATCAGCAACGGGTTAATTTTGCGTTTGGTAGCTTCTTGAACTATTTTTTCGCTGAGTAGCGTGCCGTCACTAAGCCGGTAACCTGCGCACCACAACCCTCTATTTCTAAAATAATTCTCAAGCTCTGTTTGAGATACAGAGAGGTAATTCAGGAATTCTTTGTCTGAAATGATATTGTTGGGATTAAACTCGCCAAACCGTTCTTGGCATATTGTTTCAGTTTGCAGAGAATCTGCCTCGCTGTCAATTAAAGCATGTATGTCAGCAATAGGCACGCTGAGCTGCTGGCCCACTCTTATAAAATTTGGGTTTTCAATGTTGTTCAGTTCTGCCAGCAATTCAGCTTCTAAGCCATAAGCTGCTGCAATCTTTGAGAGTGTGTCGCCTGGCTTGACAGTGTATGTGACAAACTCCACAGTGTTTGCTTTATTCTCTCTTTCTACTTTCAGTTGGCTGGCGTATAATTCTCTTAAGCCCTCAAAAATCCTTATTCTGTAAACACCCGGGGCTAATTCTGGCGTTATGCAGACATTGCTGCTGTTTGGCATGACAGAACAAGGCACAACGAACTCGCCACTCTTGGTGTTTAACACTACAGTGAGTTCTCTGTCGTAATCTATTGTGAACTTGTACCTGTAACTCGCTATATTTTCTATGTTTACGCTTAGTTCTGTTCGATGCGTGCTGGTACATTCCTCTATGTCGTAGCAGCTCTGTTGTGAATAAGAGCTAAATATCCCGCAGCCGTTAGTGCTGTGATAGCAGTTTCTCCAGGATGCAAACAAGGTTGGTCTGCAACATCCATTAGCAATTCTTTCCCTGCAAACAGCTATTCCATTATGGATAGCACAGCCCTGCTTACAGATTGCGAAGCGGGTTGCCCATGCATTGTTGAAGCAGAGCCACACAGCAGAGCCATCAGGTGAGCATACTCTTTCACCAGTTTCGCACGCCTCACTTAACTGAACTGCAATAATTACTAGAGCAATCATAGCAATAGGGAATTTCATTTTTTATCCAACAGTTTTTCGAATTCTGTTTTGAAGCTTTCTGAACAGTTAGCCACATCCTTTAAGATTGCTGTACATCTCGTTCCAGTTATACCGAGTTCTGTTTGATATTTTGCCAGTGCTGGATTTTCGTTAAAGAACATAGCTTGCTCGTTTGGTTGCTCACTCTGGCAGAACTCAAGGCACTGTTTGATTGCCTTATCCAAAGTAGACTCAGCTTCCATACCAAATGTTTCGTTACAGCTCCACACGCACTCATTGAAAACGCATCTCCAGCTACCAGTGCACTCCTGCCTGGGCGGCTTTTTACAATCACTGTCTGTCTGGCATTCCACATTGTAAGACAGACCCTCCATTGCTGTGGCAGAGTTGTTATTCTTGTCATAGCAAATGTACTTCACAGGTTTTTTGCCATAGCCGCTGAGCTCTTGCTCAAAATAGTGTATGTCTGGTGTTTGCTCTGGCACCACTGTTGCTATAAGCTTGTCACCGAACATCAACAGGCATTGGCTTATTGGTCTATCACTGGTTTCACCTGTGTAAATTCCAATAGGGAATCCAGAAACATAATCGCCTATCAACAGGTCGTTACCAAAGCCTTTGGATATCTCAGCTCCATATACCAGTTCTCCATAACCAAAGCCATTGCATAGCAAACCGGCCAAGCAGTTATAGCCATTGACAGTCAATGTAACAGTGTCACCTTTCTTAACCTTTACCTTACCCTTTACAAGCCTGTTTTTTGTGTATGCAACACGGAGATCGTTTAAAGCTAACTCACTAAAAGCTGTATTGAAAATGAACCAGTCGTTTTCTGCATTCAGCATATAGAATATCACACCGTTGTAATCTGCTCTGAAGCTTAATACCTTTTTGCCTGCCCTGCTGTAGAGGTCCTTTCTGAACAATTGAAAGTTGCCTTTGTTTGAAACATTCAACTGAAACTCTCTTGGTATGCAGCATCTCTGCAATACACTACAACCCTTTACTTCTAGCACCTTTTCGTCTGGGTTACACCAAGAAGCCCATCCAAGCAGTGCCATCAAGCCGCCCTTGCCAAAACCGCGCCTGCACATACCATTGTGGTCCAGACAGGTATTTATGCTTGTTGGCTCTTTTTTAGCCCTCTGTAGCATGCTTGTAGTTGTAGAGGTAACAGCTCTAACTGTTGTTGAGCTTGTTGTTTGCACTCTTGGTATTTCCTGTTGGTGTAGCTCAGAGCATACGTTTTTGTTGCAATCATAAGTGTCTTTCTTCCAGGTCCCGCCTGCTGCTTCGCAGTTCAGCTTTCTTGCAACAAAAGGTGCCTCGTTACTCTCAAAAGGACAACAACAGCCCATTTGGCATAGTTCTACCTTTTCTTCAGGCAGGTAGAGGCATGCTGTTTCGTCGATACTGCCATAGAAGAACTCTGTTAGGCAATCCTCAAAGCTTTCTGGCACTTTACTGTAAGTAGAGTTTGGAGGGCAGCATTCTTTCTCATCAACCACAAACTGGCAGGGCTGGGTTGCTGGATTGAGGCAGCAACCAGATTCAGCAGCTGCGAAATTAACTACAAAAAGAACAATAACCAATAAGAGTGAGCTTTTCATTAAGCCAATAAACTCTGCTACTGGTATTAATAATTTTTGTTAGTGTTAATTATGGTAAACTTTTTTAATTAGAAGTTAAACCTAAAATATGGTGAAGTTTTATGAAGATAATTGTAGATACAAAAGAGGACCGTTCAGAGCTTAAGCAGATAGCCAAGCTGTTATTGGAGCTAAGCGAACAGGAATCAAGCAACCTAAATGAAATAAAGGAAGGCGCAATGTCAATGT
>CAYOTZ010000007.1:0-17228 GCA_964407035.1 uncultured Methanosarcinales archaeon
CAAAGAGAAACTAATTCTCTAAAGTAATATAAGAAACCCTTACTCTAAGGGGGTGGTTATGTCTCGGGAGAGGCCCTCCTGACAGGTGTTTCATCCCCGAACCCCTTTCTCTTTAGAAAAGAGAAAGGTGTTTCATCCCCAAAGAGAAACTAATTCTCTAAAGCGATTTCAAAGAACCCCTTTCTCATTTTGACGGGTGTTTCATCCCCAAAGAGAAACTAGTTCTCTAAAGTAATTTAAAAAACCTTTAATCTAGGGGGTGGTATGTCTCTGGAGAGGCCCTCCTAACAGAGAAAAAGATATTACAAATTCACATCCATATTTAAATTTTTGTGAATTGTGAAAAATCCAATAAGGAAAAGTAACAGGAGGTTTTGTTTAAGCTTTCTCTATCGAAATGCAGTTCATCGGGCAAGTGTCAGCTGCTTCCTGGTTACAACCAATCTCCTCAACAACGCTCTTTTTCGGTTTTGCCTTCCCACCATCAAGCTCCCAATTATCACTGCAGACAGCGGCACAGGCGCCACAGCCAATGCAGTCCTCTTCTTTAAACAAAAGCTTATATGCCATCTATCACTCACCTCTTTATCTTCTTGTTCATTTTCTCAATCATTTTATTTATATCAGAGTCGGACAGTCCGTGTGCCTTGGCACCCTGTTCTATTGTTTCCATAGGTGAGAGTTGGCAACCAATACAGTGAAGGCCGTATTCAAACAACACCTCTGCAGCTTCAGGATGCTGAGACAGCAGGTCTGCAAAACTCATATCTTTTGTTAGTTTCATTCTAAACTTCCTCTTCTGTTTCTTGCTTTCTTTTCTTGAATTTTTCGTAGCACTCTTCAGAGCAGAAGAGATATGTTTCATTGTTAATCTCTGCCTCAATTGCGTCATCTGGGTCGATTATTATTCTTTTGCATTCAGCGCAGACCACTCGCTTGGTGTCATTATTATAGCCCTCCAGAAATCCAGATTCCTCTGGTGTTAGCTCATCATCCTCTACAAGTTCATTTCTTGTCTCTTCAGAATATACATCTAGCTTGTCTTCAAAATTTTCATCCCCTTCCATTTTATTCTTCCAGTTTCACAATCATTTATAAATCTTTTTGTACATTCGCAAAGTGGAGCTTTAAGAACATTTCAAGAGGCAGGTTTTTCTGTTTTAGTTTTCTAATAGCAGCTGCAACATGTGTGCTACCCAGCGGGATTCTAAAGCCAGCTGCTTTTGATAACTCATTTATCTGCCTCAATGCAATGAACCTTGCGATAATTGATGCGGCAGCTATCTCTACACATTTACTCTCGCCTTTCTCCAATGCAACATCAGCTATATTGCAACCAGGGTATTTATCAACAATGTGCTTGCTTTTCTTTGTTTTTAGTTTCTTATAGCACTCTTTGTGTAGCTTGTTTAGCAGCCTTGTTAGCCCCATCGCTTTCACTTTTCTGTTGTACTCTGCAGGGTTTAGTTCTATGTATCTGTAAGGGAACCCTTCCATAATCTTTCTTGCCATTAACTCTATCTTCGCTTTGTTTAGTGCTTTGGAATCCTTTACTCCGAGATGCAACAACTTCTTTCTTGTTCGTTTGTTTGCCCTTACACCTGCAACCACTACTCCGCCAAAAGTGTCGCCTTTCAATGCCTCGTCAGTGCCTACAAGGGTTTCATCTACCAATTCAAGCTGCCCTGTGTTTCTCGGCTTTAGTATCTTCTTCAGGGATTTAAGCTGCTCTTCATTTCCCTGTAGCAGCAGCTTACCAGATTTATAGAGTATAACAACACATTTGCCTTTCAACCTAAGGGTTTCAAACTTTCCTGGTTTCTCTTCTTTAAAGCCGAGCTGCTTGAGTTTCTCTAGCATTTTTTCATCAAATTGTGTGTAGCTTTCAGAAACCATTTTGACTGAAATCGAGTTTTCTTTGCTCTCTCTCTTTTTCTATGTTCTTGTAAGCCTGCCAGCTTTTGCGTATAAAGCTTGCTTTCGGATGGTTTTTCACAAATTGGACAGTTACCGAGTCTGACGGATAACCAGAACCAAGTTCTTTTTTTGTTTGCTGTTTCAAATCATTAATTGCTTTATCTCTCATAACTTTGGCTAGGATAGAAGCTGCAGCCACTACCAGATGTTTGGAATCTGCCTTGTGCTCAACAATAAGCTTCGCATTTGTCTTGGTTGAGAGCAACTCTTTCAGTTTTTTTGTATTCCTGAACAGAGAATCAATATAGGCGACTTCTGGCTGCAACTCATTCAGTATAGCTATGAACAACTCAAGTTCCAATGTGTTGAGATTCTTGCCACAGCTCCACCTTGAATCTATTTCAGATGGCTCTAACCTGAGTATCTTGTAGCTTGTTGCTAAGCCCTTAATCTTATCAAAGAGCTCTTCACGCTTCTTGGCTGTTAGAAGCTTAGAGTCCTTGACACCAGCCTCTTTTAGCAGCTTTAGTTTGCTTTTTGCAAAACAGGCACCTGCTACAATCAAGGGTCCAAGCAGTGCACCTCTGCCTGCTTCATCTATTCCGCAGATTAGCTTCATACAACTCTAAAATTGACAGGCACTTAATAAAGTTGTGGCCTTTCATTCTACACTATGGAATAAAAAATTTTATATAGTAGTTATTCTTTGTAATTGGATAATAATAATTATTGGGTTTTAGAAAGATTAGCCCTTGTGCTGGATTTCGCCACAGCTGGGTGGATAAAAATAATAGGGAGGTTTAAAAATGATAGTTAAAGAAGATTTTTTGAACAAGTTGAGGCATTATTTCTCACTGAATCTCTACGAGGTGAGGCTTTGGACAGCCCTGCTCTCCAGGGGAGTTTCGACTGCAGGTGAGCTGTCTGACATAGCAAATGTCCCTCGTTCAAGGAGTTATGATGTTCTTGAGAGTTTGGAAAAGAAGGGTTTTGTTGTGCAGAAGTTCGGTAAGCCAATAAAATACATGGCTGTTCCACCTGAAGAGGTTATCGATAGGGTAAAGAAGCACATGAAGAGAGTGGCAGAAGAGAAAATAGCAAGGTTGGATAGGGTTAGGGAAGGCGAGATTATGGATGAGCTTAGGCAACTCCACAACCAGGGGATTGAGCTTATAGATCCAACAGACCTCTCTGGCTCTCTCAAGGGAAGGCATAATCTATACAATCATCTGGACCTAATGATTAAGAATGCAAAAGAAAGCGTTACTATAATGACGACCTCTCAGGGTTTATTGAGAAAACTAGAAGGCTTGAGGAATTCTCTTGAAAAGGCAAGGAAGCGCGGTGTTAAGATTAGAATTGCCGCACCAATTGACGAGTCAGCCAAAAAGATGTTGTCTAATATTGGCGAACTCGCAGAAATCAGGCACACAAACAGACCCGCAAGGTTTGTAATTGTTGACGGTCAAGAGTTGACCTTCATGGTCACAGACGACAAGGATGTCCATCCTTCTTATGATGTTGGCGTTTGGGTGAAAACGCCTCTGTTCGCTTCTGCACTTCAGCATATGTTTGATATAGCATGGGAGAATATGAAGCAAGCCCACGAGGTTAGCAAATAAAAAACTTTATATAAGCTCTTTTTTTCTTGCTTCACATGTCAATTGAAGCCACTTTGACTGCTCCTGAACGCAAACTTCTCTTGAATTTAAAGAGTAGAACAGAATTGTCAGAGCTTGTCAAGCTCACTGGGTTATCAGAGGTTGAAGCAATGCGTGCTGTGCAATGGCTTTCTAATAAAGGGCTTGTGAAATACTGTACAAAGCTCATTGAAGAGGTTCTGCTTGGCAAGAACGGGAAACAGTACATAAAAAAGGGGTTGCCAGAAAGAAGATTTTTGAAAGCACTTTCTGATGGTAAGACCAAGCTGACAGAGATTCCGCTGAGTAAAGATGAACTTCAAGTTAGCATAGGGCTGCTCAAACGACTTAATGCCATAGAAATCAACAGCACCAAGCCCCTGAGTTTCAAACTTACAGAGCAAGGCATGTCATTGTTGAAGAGAAAGACGCTTGAAGAAAGCTTCCTTGAAACCTTAAGCAAGCCCAGGCCTGTGGCAGAGCTAAAACCAGAAGAGAAAGCAGCTCTGAATAAGCTCTTGTCAAGAAAGGCAATAGTAGAAATAAAGGAAAAGAAACTCGTTTTTGTTGAACCGACAGCCAAAGCTAACAATCTTACAGAACTGAAAGATGAAGAGCTTATCGGCAGATTAACCAAGCAGATAATAGTATCTGGTGACTGGAAGAAGCGCAAGTTTAGGACTTATGACCTTATTGCGCCTGTGCCGAAGCTGAGAGGGGGCAGGCGACATGTGCTTAGCCAGGTTATTGAATACATAAGAAGAATATGGCTTGATATGGGTTTTACAGAAATGACTGGTAGATTGGTCCAGACAGGTTTCTGGAACTTTGATGCCCTGTTTACTGCACAAGACCATCCAGTCAGAGACATCCACGATACATTCTTCATCAAGCATCCTGCAAAGGGCAAACTACCGAGCAAGGAGCTTGTTGAGAGGGTTCAAAGAACACACGAGAATGGCTGGACAACTGGCTCAAAGGGCTGGAACTACAGATGGGACAGTGAAGAGGCAAAGCTAAATGTTATGAGAACCCACACAACTTCATTATCTGCAAGAACCTTGGCAGCGTTAAAGCCTGACGAGATACCGGGCAAGTATTTTGCAGTGGGTAGGAACTTCCGCAACGAAACAATAGATTGGAGCCACAGCTTCGAGTTCTATCAGGTTGAAGGTATCGTTGTGGCAAAGGATGTGAGCTTCAGACATCTACTCGGATACCTTAGGGCATACTACAAAAAGTTGGGTTATGACAAGGTCAGGTTCAGGCCGGCCTATTTCCCCTACACAGAACCGAGTGTTGAAGCAGAGGTGTATCTTGCTGACAAGAGGAAATGGATAGAGCTTGGTGGAGCTGGCATATTCAGACCAGAGGTTGTGAAACCGTTGCTTGGCTTGGACATTCCTGTGCTTGCTTGGGGCCAGGGTCTAGAACGTGGCATTATGGAGCATCTCGGTGTCAATGATTTGAGGAAGATTTACACCTGCGATACATCCGAGATAAACGATCAGAGGGTGTGGTTGAGGTGCCAACAGTAACACTGAATTATGATACAATTGTAAAGGGTTTGGGTAGAAGTATTAGCGACAAGCAACTGAAGCATTATATTACAATGCTGGGTACTGACCTCGAGCATTTGGGCAGACAGGGCATAACAGTTGAGGTGTTCCCCAACAGACCGGATATGCTGTCTGATTATGGTTTTCTCAGAGCATTGCGCAGCTTTATAGGCGTGGATAGGGGCATTCGGCAGTATAGAGCCAAGCGCTCAGGCAAAAGGGTTTATGTGAGAAAATCAGTAAGCAAAGTTCGCCCATATACTGCTTGTGCTATAGTTAAGAATCTCAGGCTTAACGACGAGAGTATTGCACAGATAATACAATTGCAGGAGAAACTTCACATAAGCCACTGTCGGAACAGGTCAAAGGCAGCGATAGGTTTGTACCCCTCTGATAGGATTCGGTATCCCATAGAGTTTGTTGCCTTGAAACCAGATCAGGTTTCTTTCATACCACTCGGTTCAGACCAGCTCATGACCGGTTTTGAGATCCTGAGAAAACACAAAACCGGGAGAGAGTTTGCTCACCTATTGGCAGGCAAAAGCCTCTTTCCTGTATTCAGGGATTCCAGAGGTGAGATACTCTCAATACCACCCATAATTAACTCGGAATTCACTGGCAAAGTCACTCGGGAAACGACAGAGGTGTTTATAGAGTGCTCTGGTTTTGACATTAGCTTTCTTTCAAAATTGCTCAATATAATCGTATGCGAACTCGCAGACATGGGTGGTGAGCTCTACTCAATAGATGTTATTTATCCTGACAGGAAGCTTGTCTTTCCAGATTTAAAGCCAAAGAGTATGGAGCTTGACGAGAGTTATGTCGAGAAGCTGCTTGGTGCTAGGGTCAACATCAAGGAATACCTTGAAAGAATGGGTTATAGTTACGACAACGGCCTTGTGAGCATACCGTGCTACAGGACTGATGTGCTACATCAGATAGACCTTGTTGAGGATATAGCCATTGCTCATGGTTACAATAACTTTAAGCCAGAGCTACCCAATATAACCACTGTAGCTAATGAAAATCCGATTGAGGAATTCAAGAGGAAGATTGCAGAGCTGCTGATTGGCTTGGGTTTTGTTGAGGTTTTCACTTTCAATATAACGAACAACGAGCTCCAGCACAAACTTATGGGACTGAAGGGCAACATAATAGAGTTCTCTAACTACAAGAGCAGAGAACAGAGCGGCTTGAGAAGTTGGATGATACCAAGCTTGATGGAAGCACTGAGACTAAACAAGAACAATGAATATCCACAATTCATCTTTGACATTGGCTATGTGTTCAGATTGGATAGTAAAGAAGAAACAGGCATACTTGAACAGGAAATGCTTGGCTTGGTAATGGCGGGCAATCAGCAGGACTACACGAGAGTAAGGCAGGTTGCAGAGTATATTTTTTCAGTGTTTGGCTTGTCAGCTGAGTTAAAGCCGACCAGTCACCGGTCATTTATACAGGGCAGAGTGGCTAAGATAAAAGCAGGCGAGTGTGAGCTTGGCATGCTTGGCGAGATACACCCAAAGGTGCTGAACAACTTCAAGATAGAAATGCCTGTAGCAGCTCTCCAGTTGAATATCACTAAACTTTTTAACCTAGTTACTAAGAAACAACCTTAATTAGCCATATCCTTGATTTATCTTCTGCTTTGCAATGTTCAGGCCATTCGCCTGCTTGGATTATCTTGAGTGAGGTTATCTCTGGTGTTGTGTTAAAGCTCCTGAAGTCTTCTATCACTGGCCTTGGATAAACTGGCTGGCTTAGGTAGATACCAAGCTGCTTGGCTGAGTAAGAAGGCATATCTACTAGACCTATTTGCTCACTTTTGCTTGAATTGTAAACGATTTTCCCAACTATGAAATTGCCTGGCTCTGAACAAACCCACAACTCAGGAAGCTCAATGCTTCTCGGCAGGAAAAATCTATTCTCCAAGCTAATGTTGCCAATCAGTATGTTGTTCTTCAGTTCAGACACTTTTATGCTGTTCACAATACTCAACTTTTTGCTTAAGCCGATATTCAAGCTGCTCAGTATTACGAGCAGTATTATCAAGGCGAGTAGAACAACAATGAATATTTTCTTTTTGTTCATTTTTTGTGTTTCTTGGCAATATAACTGCCAATTGCTATCATTACAAAGGCGGAAGCAAGCAATAGCCCGAGAATAATATTTTTTGATAAGTGAAAGGCGTCAATCACATAGAACAATGTAAATATATATGTTGTTATTGATAGCACATACATTACCTGATACCATTTCCTATTTTTCACAAAAATCACTATGATAACTACGAGCGAGAGCCAGAAAATTGCTATTGCGCCACTCAGCCAGCCCATCATACACACCTCTCTCTCAGGACTTCACCAAGCAGGAAAAACAGGGCAACAAGGCAGACGAGTATAATGGTCTTTGTAATCCTTGATAGGTTAAACAGGTACTCGTATGTGAAGTATATTACAGTGCCAAGCAAGAACAATGCACCAAAGGTGTAGAATAGAATCTCTACTTTCATTCAGCATATTTTGCTGGCTCACTTTATAAACCTTTGCATATTGTACTTTAGAGTCAAGTTTGAAACCTTGTTCAGGTTTTTTGGTTTGAAGTAAAACAAATGGGAATTACAGCCGCAGTCAGAACAGCCAAATCTTTCCATTGCCCTGTCGCATAGCTTGCTGAGTTCTGATGCAAACTCACACTCCAAGTCAGAAGCAGACTCTACAAAATATGCCTGCGTTACTGTTGAGTTTTCTGAAGCGAGCAGGTAGTCAATATGCCAGTGTAGCTTCTTATTGGCACTAAAGTGTCTTGCTATTCTCTGTCTAAGATTAGCCATCCCTGAACCAACATAAACATAAAACCCGGGCTGAAACTTGAACTCTCCAAGTCGCCCAACTAAGAGCTTTACTTCTTTCTCTAGCTTGACTATCAAAATGTATGCTCCTGAATTCATTTTTGATTAAGTTTATATATCTGAACTCAACTCAGATTTTTATGTTTTATCACAATCTTAATCCTGTGATTTTCAAACTCGGCTTTCTTGAGATACGCTACTACGGGCTTATGTACCTGCTTGGTATTATCTTGAGCTACGCCATTGTTCTTAGAATCTTGAAGGGCAGCAAGATAAAAATCACAAGGCACCAGCTTAACGATATATTCTTTTACAGCGTTCTCGGCTTGATTATAGGCGGCAGGCTTGGTTACTGCTTTATTTACACTCTGCCTTACACTATCAGTCACCCACTTAGCATATTCGAGATATGGCAAGGTGGTATGTCGTTTCATAGCGGGTTTGCTCTTGCTTTGCTTTTTGGATGGCTTTACTGCCGAAAGCACAAAATACCGTTTTTGGAACTCGGTGATATTATTATTACCCCTGTGCCGTTGGCTTTGGCTCTTGGTCGGGTTGGCAATTTCATTAACGGCGAGCTTTGGGGTAGGCCAAGCAGCCTGCCCTGGGCATTCTACTTTCCTCTTGCACCAGACCGCGGCACATTACCAAGGCATCCATCCCAGATATACGAAGTTTTAAAGAATATTGTAATTTTCTCTGTGTTGTGGCTATTAGTTAGAAAGAAGCATAAACCAGGGACTCTGCTGTTCTCTTTTATTCTTTTGTACGGTTCTCTTCGCATTATTGTTGAATTCTTTAGACAGCCAGAGATTATTTTCTTGGGTGTGACAATGGGGCAGTGGCTCTGCATACCGATGGTGCTTATAGGGGCAGGTTGGTTAGCCAAGAATTACATAATAAAAAAATAGAAGCTTATGGTTTCCATCTGTCTATTGTTCTTGGAAAGGGTATTGCGTCTTTTATTGTGTCCAGTCCGCAAATCCAGGCAATAAGGCGCTCAACACCTAAGCCATAGCCAGAGTGCTGGACAGAGCCATACCTGCGAAGATCAAAATACCAATCGTACTGCTCTATCTTCTCGTTGCTTTGCTTTAGCCATCTTTTTAGCTCTTCTATATCTGTCTCCCTTTCAGAGCCGCCCACTAGCTCGCCGTAACCTTCTGGTGCTATCATATCAAAGCATTTGGCTACAGGCCCAGGAGCTTCCTTGTCTTCTACATCAACAGGTTTGTAGAAAGCCATTATCTCTTTTGGATAGTGGGTAATTACCACTGGCGTGTCAAAGAGCTTCATAAGCTCTCGCTCTTCTATAGTGCGAAGGTCCTTACCCCATTTCACTTCAAGGTTGCGTTTTTCTTTCAGTAGCTTCAGCGCCTTAGTGTATGTTATTGTCGGGTATTTTTTTGTGGCTGCTGGCTTGAGCTTGTTTATGTTTCTGTCAAGCATCTTCAGCTCTTCACTGTTTTCTTTCAGCACCCTGTTTACTATGAATTTTACTTCTTCTTTTGCAACTTCTGAACACTTATTATAGTCCATGAATGCTGCTTCCATCTCTGCCATCCAAAACTCTGCAAGATGCCTTGGCGTGCTTGATTTTTCAGAGCGGAAAGTCGGTGCAATATCATATATTTTCTCAAGTGCGAATATAACTGCTTCTGCATACAACTGCCATGACTGTGTGAGGAATATGGGCTTGCCGAAATAATCAACCTTGAATAGTGTTGCGCCACCCTCACATGCCAATGGTGTGAATATAGGTGGTGTGAACTCATAATAGCCACGAGACCTGAAGAACTCGTGTATTGCACCTGTTACAGTGGAGCGTATCTTTAGTATTGCTGTCATCTTTCTTGAACGGAGCCAGAGGTGCCTCACATCAAGCAGGAACTCTTTTGAGAAATCCTTGGTAATTGGAAACGGCTCACCTTTTGAAATGAATCTTATCTTTTCTACATTGAGTTCATAGCCATTTGGTGCTCTTGGTTCCTCTTTCAGCTCTCCAATTACCTCAACAGAAGACTCTATGTTGGTGTCTATAGCTGTTTCCCAGCTTTCACCGTCTACATTGTCTTTCTTTATTACGCACTGCAGTATGCCAGAGGCATCTCTCACCACAACAAAAGCCACATCCTTTGTGTTTCTCGCTCTGTACACCCAACCTCTTAACAGCACCTTCCCTTTCTTCTTTTTCAAGGCATCAGCTATCGTTAGTCTCTTCATTTTTTCACCACCAGGCCAAGCTCGTTAAGTTGTTCCCTGCTAACAGGTGAGGGTGCTCCTGTCATTAGTGATTGTGCAAGCTTGTTTTTTGGGAATGCAATAACATCCCTTATGCTATCGCTACCAGCGATTAATGCTATAAGTCGGTCTAAGCCGAGAGCTATCCCACCATGTGGTGGGGTGCCGTATCTCAACGCTTCTATGAAGAAGCCGAACTTCTCTTTTGCCTGCTGTTTTGAAATTCCCAATGATTTGAAGACTCTCTCCTGCACTTCTGGTTTGCTTATTCTTATGCTACCACTGCCCAATTCTGTACCATTAAGCACCAGGTCGTAACTGCGTGAGCGAACCTTTTGGATATTTTCTTCAAGCAGGCCGAGGTCTTCTTCAGCCGGCGATGTGAATGGGTGGTGTGCAGACACCCAACGCTGATCCTCTTCACTCCACTCCATAAGCGGGAACTCGGTTATCCAAAGGAAGTTGTAAGTGGGCGATTTAGGCACTATTAGTTTGCCAAGCTCTGCCCTTATTGCCCCCAGTGCCCTATTCACTATGCTATGCTCTTTATCGCCTATTATTACTACGCTGTCGCCCTTTCTGAGTTGAACAATTTTTGCCAGTTGCTTACTAAACCCTTTTTTGAAGTGTTTGGCTAAACTTCCCTCAAGTCCGCTGCCTGTGTATTTCAGAATTATAATGCCCTTTGCATTATGTGATTTAGCTATTGCTTCCAGTTTGTTAAGTTCTTTATTGTTCAGCATGTCTAACAGCTTGCCTGTGTTTATACATTTCACAGAGCCCTGCTGTTTTGATATTTTCTCCAAGAGATGAAAGCCAGACCTGGTTGCTATGTCTGTTATCTCTGTAAGCTCCATATCAAAGTTTATGTCTGGCTTGTCTGTCCCGTAGCGCTCCATCACCTCTTTGTAACTCATTCTTGGAAATGGTGTTTTTAACTTTTTGTTGAGAGCCTTTTGCCATACATGTTTCAGCATCGCTTCAACAATATCGAATATGTCCTTCTCTTTAACAAAACTCATTTCCATATCAAACTGTGTGAACTCTGGTTGCCTGTCTGCTCTTAAATCCTCGTCACGCATACACCTCACTATCTGGAAATACCTATCAAACCCAGCTATCATGAGTAGTTGCTTGTAAATCTGAGGCGATTGAGGGAGTGCATAGAACTTGCCTTTGTGCATTCTGCTTGGCACGAGAAAGTCCCTTGCTCCCTCTGGTGTGCTCTTGGCAAGGAATGGTGTTTCTATTTCAAGGAAGCCCTGCTTGTCCATAAAGTCCCTTATTGCCTTTACCACTCTGTGCCTCATGATTATATTTTTCTGCAAGCCTTGCCTTCTCAGGTCAAGATACCTGTACTTCAATCTCAATTCTTCTGTTGCAGCCACATCCTCTTCTACCTTAAAAGGTGTGGGTTGTGAAGCAGAGAGCACCTCCAAGCTGCCCACTTCTACTTCTATTTCGCCTGTGGCTCTCTCTTTGTTCTCCTGCCCCTTTAATCTCTTCTTTACTATCCCTTTCACAAGTAGCACAGACTCCTTTCTTAGCTGCTTGTAGAATTCCATACTGTTGTCGTCCGGTTTGGCAACGCACTGGGTAATACCATACCTATCTCTAAGGTCAAAGAATACGAGTTTGCCGTGTATCCTCAAGCTGTTCAACCAACCTGCTAGAGCTACCCTTTTACCGATGTGCTTTTTTCTTAGCTCACCACAAGTGTGGCTCCTCAACATTAATGGTTGGAATGTGTGATTTTATTTAAATATTTCTTAGTGCCTTAGTATCTCTACCTTCATTTTAGTCAGTCGCTTGAACCTTTCAGCATCATTCTCTGTACCAACAATACTACCATAGTGCATTGGTATTGCTATAGCTGGCTTAATAGCATTTGCTATGTTAGCTGCTTCCTCAGCGTTCATAGTGTAAGTGCCGCCGACAGGCAATAGCAATATGTCTATGTTGGATAACCCTTTCAACTCAGGTATAGCGTCAGTGTCGCCTGCGTGATAAACCCTGATTCCATTTACCTCTATAAGGTAACCGAGCCAGTCGTTGCTTTTTGGGTGGAAATGCTTGTTGATATTGTAAGCAGGGTAGCCAGTTACCCTTATACTGTCTGTTTCTATTGTCTGCCCCGGCTGTAGCCACCTGAATTTCACATTACCGAGCTTGCCAAGCTTACTCTGTGCATCTACAGGACCAATAACGAGGGTGTTGTCCTTTATTATTTTCTCTATATCCCTCAAGCTGCAATGGTCGTAGTGGGTGTGGGTTACCAAAATTATGTCTGCCTTTTCACCGTCTGAAAGCTCAAAAGGGTCAATGTATATCACCTTGCTGTTCTTTAGCTTAAAACTCGCGTGTCCCAACCATTCGATTTTTATGTTCTTGTATTCCATTTCAATTACCTATCCGAAACCCAAAAGCTTCAGTAGTGCTGCTCTTGTGTATATTTTTACTATTAGTATGTAAAACAGGAAAGTGAGTGAGAAAAAAATCAAGCTTGAAGCGATAAGTTCGTTGAAAGTGGAACTAGTGTAAGTTACCAGAAACATTGCAAAAATCAAGTTGCCGAGTAGAACAGGCAACCATATCTGCTGGGAGTTTATACTCAAGCTCACGATAAAAGTAAATATCTGGCCTATTGTAACAGCAATGAGGATCTTTGTGAAATATAGCTTTGCTATGGTATGTGCCTGGCTTGAGTAATGCACTGAATATATAAAAATGCTTTCAACGATTGTTAGTGCAAGGAAAGCAGCAGCATATATCAAGCTTACCAAGATATCATGTTTCCAATCTATATCTGAAAAATTGGTATGAAAGGCTATAATAGAAACCAAACTAGCGAACAACAGAATACCGAGAAAATATAGAAGCTTGGCGTGTCTCTTTAAGTCAAACTTTATCCTATCAAAGTGTTTTTTTTTTGGTAGCTTTTTCAAGTTTACAGAGAGAACGCCTACTTTCGTGCTGCTAGGGTACAACACTTCCTCAACCGCTTCGTCTATCTCTATACCTGTGTAGCCACCTTTCTCTAGGTCACGCCTTATATCGCTCAACGCGTCTCCCATGTTTAATCTTCTGTCTATGTACTTCACTAAGGTTTCATTCACCATCTTTTTTGACTTTTATAATATCGAAGCATATTATATAAATTTTTCTTAAACCTTGAAGCGTTCTTACAAAGTGTGTTGGCTATTTTAAGCTTGACTGTTTCTTTAAAATCTCAAACAGAAAAAAATATAAAACCGAGCTTAGTAGTTAGTGTCTATGTATGAGATAATCGTAGGAAGAACCTCAGAAGACAAACAGAAATTCGGAACGCGCGGCACTATATTTCTGGGTAAGCACTACGTTCGCATGGGCGAGAATGTTTCGCTTTCAAATGATATTCTTCTGGATGTGGCACGAAGCCATATTGTTTTTGTTGTTGGAAAGCGCGGTTCTGGCAAGAGCTACACAATGGGTGTTATTGCAGAAGGAATGAGTGAGTTGCCCGCAGAGATGAACAGGAACACTGCGGTTTTGATATTTGATACTATGGGTGTCTACTGGACACTGAAATACAAGAACAAGAAAGAACTTGAGGAGCTAAAAGAGTGGGGTTTAGAGCCGAGGGCGTTCAACACGAGAATATTCACTCCGTTCGGATATTTTGAAGAGTTCAAGGGCAAAGGCATCCCAACAGATTTTCCATTTTCATTGAACCCTGCTGAGCTGGTCCCGAGCGATTGGTGCCTTACCTTTGGCATTAAAGCTACTGAACCAGTGGGGGTTGCTATTGAAAAGGTTATCTCAAAATTGAGAGAAAACAAACGAAATTTCGATATAGACGACATTATCTCTGCAATAGATTCTGACCCAAAGATAGATAACAAAACAAAAGCAGCAGCGGTCAATAGGTTTCTTGCAGCAAAGGGTTGGGGCTTATTCAGTAACCAGGCAACACCAATCAACGAACTAATTTCAAGGGAGAGCATAACAGTGCTTGACATAAGCTGCTATGCCTCTACTTCAGGTGCTGAAAATCTCAGGGCGCTTGTTATTGGTATTGTTTCTCAGAAACTCTTTAATCATCGGATGGCTGCCAGAAAAGAGGAAGAATTCCATGATATAGAAGTTGCCAATTCTTTATTCAACAAAGCAGGCGAATTCTTCCAGTTAGAGTATCCGCTTGTTTGGTTGATAGTGGACGAAGCTCACGAATTCTTGCCTAACAATGAGGAGACACCGGCAACAAAACCGCTAATCACGCTACTTCGGGAGGGCAGACAGCCAGGCATAAGCCTGGTGCTTGCCTCGCAGCAACCGGGTAAGATAGCCACAGATGTGATGACTCAGTCAGATATTGTAATAGCCCACAGAATAACATCTGAGGTTGATATAAAAGCTCTGGGAATGCTCATGCAGAGCTACCTGAGAAAGGATATCAATAGGTATATTGACAATCTACCGAGAGAGTCAGGTGCAGCGCTTGTGTTTGATGACAACAATGAAAGAATGTACGCCATTAAGGTAAGACCCAGAATGAGTTGGCACGGTGGCAGCTCTCCTTCTGCTATATCAGAAGGTATGATTGAGTTTTAGATTTTTTACATTGCTGATTGTGATTTTTACATTTAGCTACTCTTAAATAGAAAAAGATTTAAATGTATACTCTTTGATAATTGGTAGAGGGATAGCTAATGGACAAACTCGCCCGTAGCTTTGTCACGCCTGAAGCTTACGAACAACTCAAAGAGCGAAGATTGTATTCTGACCGTGGCTGGTTGCTGTTCGTGCCCTTGAGAGGTGCTGTGGATTTAACGCATAAGGTAAAACAGGAATTCGAGAAATTGCTATCAGAACATTCTGAGAAATACAAAAACCTTGAAGTGAGTGTCGACTGGGGTGAGGACGATAAAGGTACGCCAACCAGAATGTTTCCTGATGGCGAGATAATAGTGAGATTATCGCAGCATGTTAGCGGTTCTGACGCTTATGTTTTCCAATGCGTTCACAACAAGCAAATACCTTTTTCTGTTAATGATATGCTTATAGAGTTGCTTATTGCAGGCAGGACGCTCAAAGTTCAAGGTGCAAGGCACATAACCGCTGTGGTGCCATATCTACCTTATTCCCGGGGTGATAAACCCACATATATGAAACCTGAATGCACAACAGCAAGATTGATGGCTGACATGATGGCTAACTCTGGTTTTGATGCTGTTATCTGTTATCATCCACACACAGAGAACCTGCGCGGTTATTATGAGCCATTAATTTTTATACCAATAAATGGGCTTGACCTTGCTATTTCTCTTTTCATAGCTTATAAGGGTAACCCAGAAGTGGTAGCATTGAGCACAGACATTGGTTCTGGGCACATTACACAGCATTTTGCAGAGGGCTTGGGTATTGATTATGTAGTTACACACAAAATAAGAAGGGCAGACGGCAGCATCAGCAGTAAGGGCGTGCTCGGGGATTTGGAAGGCAAGAAAAAAGCACTAATTGTTGAAGATGAGAGCATGTCTATGAGCACGATTAAAAACTGTCTAAAGATACTTAGCAAGTACGATATTACAGCTGAGCTGCTTGTGAGTCACCTCAAACTTTCTGAAGATTATATTGAAAAACTGAGTGAACTTCATAATTCGTACAATCTTGAGCATCTATATACGACAGATGATGTCCCTCTACCAGAAGCAGTTAAGGATTTGCCTTATGTAACAGTGCTGAGTTTGGCAGAACGGCTTGCCTTTGTAATCAACCACATGTTCTATGGTGTTTCTATTAGTGCTCCTTTCTGGCCCAGGACAGAACCGCCCATGTTCGAACCAAGGCCTATTTGAGCGTTTGATTCAACGAGATAAAACTTGCTATCACCATCAACAGGAATACCAATCCAAAGGCAGTAGCCCAATCCAGAGGTAGCTTACCGTAATAGCCATATACAGCCACAACTATCAAGCCGAGCAGTCCTGTTAGTAAGAAACTCGCAGGTAAAGGTACTTTACCCATTTTTATCACCTCGTTTTTAGTATAAAACCTTTTATTTTTTTCTTTGCTGCTTCTCTCTTTTTCTGGTGTTCAGCAAGGAAAGTGGCTACCTTATTGATAAGCTCTTTTTTGCACTCACCACATAGAAGCTTGCCCTTCTTGCATTGCTCTGCACGTTGCTTTAGCTTTTTATCGTCAGGCTCAAACAGAAACATATAGTATTTAAACACAGAGCATACCTCTGGGTTGCCACCGAGTTGGTGCTGCAGCTTTACTGTCTCTCTGCCCCCTGTCACAGCATTCCATATCTTTCGCTTTACATCCTCTGGTTTGTCTGTTGTGAAGATTGCTGATTCTGTGTCAGAGGCAGACATCTTGTTACCCTGTTTCAAACTTGGGAAGAATATATTGTGAATAGCAGCTGGCTTGTAGTAACCTAACTTCGGTAGTATATCGCGAGTCACCCTGAAGTGCGGGTCTTGGTCAATACCGTGAGGTATCAAACAAGCAAGCTTTCTACCTTTCAGTATGCTTGGTAGGAAAGCTGGCACTGCCTGGATGCTTGTGAAGAAAATCTGGCCTATGTTTGCTTCGTTTTTGAACCCGAACACTGCCTTTACAGTTGAGAAGTTTACTCTCTTGGCGATTCTTAGGGCTTGCGGGTAGAGTAATTCAGCGTGTTTTGTGTCGATAATGAACTTGGTGAGTTTTTGCTGGAAGCCGAGCGCAATCACATCCAGGGCATTTTCATATGCAAATCTGTTTGCTTCCTCCAACCTGAGTTTTGGCTTGAATAGGTATTTTTCGTCGTCTGTGAACTGGAAGTAAAGCTCGACATGGAACTTCTCTTGGAGCCACTTGGTGAATATCCAAGGGACCAAATGTCCCAGATGGGTATGCCCGGAAGGTCCCCTGCCTGTATAGAGATAAAACTCATTCTCTTTTTCGTATTCATCAAGTAGCCAGTCAAAGTCTCTATGCGAAATGAATATTTTGCGACGCAGCATATAGTGCAGCTCTTTTGTGTGCTTCTTT
>CAYOTZ010000008.1:0-16847 GCA_964407035.1 uncultured Methanosarcinales archaeon
TACCGAGTAAAACAAAACCAGCTAAACTAAGAGAAGTTCCAGAATTGCTCGCTCCTATATATCGGCTTCTACAAGAGGCAGAGGAGAATCTTGAGCAGGACCTTCAAAAAAGTATTAGGGCTTACCAACAAGTAAGAAAACTATACTCTGAGCTTGAAAAAGAAAACAAAAAGCTTGTACTGAGAGACATAATGAGGTTGTATCTAAAACTTCTGGAAAAGCTACACTTCAAGCATTAACATTATTATGCTTTATAGATTGCTCAAGCAATTCTATGAGCTGCTGCCTGTTAGTCACGCCGTGAACCTTGGAAGCAAGTTCTGGTTCTTTCAGTGAATGTTCAATCCAGTCAGCGAAATCATTTCTCGTGCCAGTAACATGCTTGTAAAAATCCTCGTCACCCATAATTTTTAGAGCCCCGATTAGCTCTGTTAAGCTCCTTATCGTCCTTCCATCAAAAAGCTTGAAATAGTGTTCTGGGTTAACATGTTCATGATACTTGAGTTTCTTCACCAGCTCTTTGAGCCGATAGCTCTCAATAGAAATCTCATTCTCAAGCTCCTCTAACTCTCTCTTTAGCTGTTCTATTTTAATCTTTTTTAGCTTCCACTGTTGTTCAAGCACACTTAGTTTTTGAAGTGTTTGGGTAACATTACGCTGCAGACTGAATTTTAGCTGAGCTGTTTCTGACTGGTGCTTTATAATGCTTTCGTCATTGTGCCAGTAATCCTGCATCTGCTTGACAAGGTCCTTACTGACAAGCTCTTCCTCTTTTATCTTTCCTTCTTTAAGTTCTTTGTATAGCATAACGAAAAAGCCCTCATCTGGAAGCTCGGGTATGCTATTCGGGATGTTATTAGCAACAGATTTGGTTACAGAATCACTAACAGCATCAGTAGATATTGGCTTTATTGAGAGCTCCTGGTTGGGCTTTTGTTGCTTTACACCATTTTCATCTTTGGTAACATCAACTGGCATTATATGCTCTTCAATAATCTTTGGAAAGCTCTTGGGATGCTTACCTGACTGAGAAGCCCTATTTTGTGATAGTGCCTTTTTAAAGTTTTTAAGTAACCTCATTAACTCACCCCTTTTCAAATCAATTAAAGCTATGCTATATAAATATTTTTCTAAACAAGTTCTAAGTACATAGTAATTGTATTGTCGTTGTTCGGCTGAACATACTCTCGAAGGCGAGCCGGCACACTCAGCTCATAATCATAAACACCGAACTTTCCCTGTTGAGAATGGTTGAGCTTGGTGACAAACACAACATCCTGGCTACCATTATAGCTGCTGCCGTCACTGAAATCCCAGAGTATGCCTGTAACAAAAGCTGAGCTGTTGGTGCTATTAACAATAGGCACATCAGATATTGTCCTGCCATACACAACGAACTTTGCTACTGCTTTTGGTAGACCTGCAGCTGTGTATGTTGTGTTAATAGAATCACTAATCCAGCTCATATTGAGAGCAGTGTCTATCTCTACAAAGTCCTCTGCAGCATAATCATCTGAAGTTGTCCTGCTCAGAGCTTTTAGTGAACCCCAGTTGATATTGCTGTCAGAATCCACTGCATAGATATTGCCTTGCATATAGTTTGTCTGGTTCCAAAGCAAAAAGCTACTATTGTTTGGTAAATCCAGCAATACTTTGTAATCTACAGCGCCATAAAACTTGTGATAAGCCCTAACAATAATATTGCCAGTAAAGTTGTTGTTCGTTTCGTTCACCTCAAAAATGCTGCCGTTAGTTGCTAATGGAGGGTCAGTCACAACTTCTACTCTTGTGGTGCCCAATTTTGCTGTCCAATTAACTTTGGCAATAGTGCTACTTTCAGCTGTGACATTAACCACATCATTACCTATCAGGGTGCTTGTATTATGGCTACGCTCGTAGAAACTCACAACAGTATTTGTAGCATTCAGATTGCCTGTGTTGAATACAGTAGCGTTCAGCTGCACAACAGCAAACTCGACAGCTTCTTGTGGAAAACCAATAGAAGAAGCGTTCACCACTAAATCTGGACTCTTTACTATGAAATAGGATGTTTCTGTATTGTTGACATTAGCTGTAGTATCATTCGCTATTATGGTTATGTTGTATCTTCCCAATTTCAATGTGCTCGTGAAATTAACAGAATATATCCCGTTTCCAAGCTGGTCAACACTTTTCTCTGATAACTCCAAAAGCTGGCTGCCAGAATGCCAGCTAATATTGGCAAAAACCCTGTTAATATAAACATTATCGCTAAGATTGGCACTTATTGTTACTGTTTCGCTGAAGTTATAAGTAGAGCCAGCTGCTGGAGTAATATTTGTGACAATAGGCGAATCTGTATCTGGGCTGAATTCAAGTTCAATATAAGCAAAATCTATCTCTGTCCAAAGCACACCATTGCCGAAGCTGTCAGAGTTGTTATCTGTAATCTTAACGAGCAAAGGCTCTGTGAAATTCACATGCTGCAAAACACCGAAAAGAGAGCAATTGCTCATGGCTTCTGATGAAGTATATGTAATCGAACATGCATCCGTCCATTGGTTGTTTTTGAAGACCTGAATAACCAATGGATATGATTGCTGTTCTGAGTGCTCAATAAACAACCAAGCGTTATTAAGTTCGTAATTCCATGCCATATTGTCGCTAAAATTCGTCTGAATGTAATCCTCAACACCGCTGTATGTTGATAATGTGGCGTAGCTATCGTCTGAGTCGTTAATATATGCAAGCACATCACTCTGTCCAGAATTCTCAAGCTTAACAGCTGTGTTTGGTTTCAGCACTACATAAATGCTTGTCTGGTTAGCAAGGTTGGAATAAACAGTATCGTTTGCTGTTATCCTGTACTTGCCAAGTGTTGTATTCAAAGCAGAAGAAATCTGCCAGGTGAACTGTATTGAGCCATTCGCATCACTTCCAGCTGTTATATTAATAGGAAAACCAGTCGCATAGCTCCCCTGCTTATCTAGGATATACAAGGTTACATTGTTGTTGGGCGCAAAGCCATAGCCAGTTATATTCACAGAAGCCCCCCTCTCATAATAAACAGCATCTGTGATTATATTCACAGGCCTTTTTATTACCTGAAAGCTTGTCTTCACAGTATCACTGGGGTTTGAGGTTGCATATGCTGTTACATTGAATATGCCAAGTGGAGCATCATAATCAATTTGGTAGTCCTTAGTGAATGTGCCTTGCGGGTTGCTCATAACAGTCACAAAATCGGTTAAGCCGCCTGGCTTGTCTATCCTTATGGTCACGTTGCTGTTTATTGGCCATTTAGAACCACTAATCTGAGCAATGGCACCCTGCTTGTAAGCGCCCTTGTCAGTAGAGATAGAAGCCCAGTCAAGATAGATATAAGCGAAATCAGTATAACTCCAGGTTCCAATTGAAGAGCCAAGGTTGTCCTTGTCTGTTATTCTCAAAGTAATATTGTTCGCAGCTGTTGAGCTTAGCCCGAGCGAGGTTAGCTCACAGCTTGAAAAGCCCTCACTACTCAGATAATTAATAGTGCATACATCTTGCCATACAGAGTTGTTCAACCATGTAATATAGAGGTTATAACCAGCAGGCTCGTAGTGCTGTAAGTAAAATGTAATACGGCTCAGCACTAAACCCTCCTTTGTGTTGTTGTTCCAGTTAAGCTCAATGTAATCCTCGTTAGATGTTGTTACTATACCAGTTCTCGAATCGTCGGACTCGTTAACATAAGCAAGCACATCCAAGCCAGCCCCGTTCTTGTCTGTCTTAGCCGCCTTGTCTGGCTTCAACACCACCATTGCCCAATCATTACCCGACTGGCTTGGCGAGAAAGTATCATAAACACTTATAGTGTAATTCCCGAGTTCACTGTCAAACGCATTACTAATCTGCCATATGTGTTGGAAATTGCCATTGGCATCACAAAGCACTGTTTTCGGATAGCCATCAACAAGTGTTCCAGAGGGTGTTGTAATGTTTATGGTAACATTATCACTGGGGTCAAAACCAGAGCCGCTTATGTTCGCCTGTTCGCCCTTGTTGTAGTAATCTTTGTTCATAGAAAGGCCTGCCTTAACATAGAAATAATAGGGCCCTGACTTAACGAGATTTCCGAGAGTGTCATTGGCGTAGATATACACAGTATAGCTGCCACGTTGGGTTGTATCAGTGTAACTAAGGTTGTATAAATCGCCCTGTTTCTTATCCATAGTGAAGTTAGTTGCAAAGCTGTCCAATGGTTTTTTTATCTCGGCAATCGCAACAGAGACATTAAAATTGTCTGTCACATTCACTGTAATATTAACAACTTCACCTAAGTCAACTATCTCGGGTGAAGCATCATAAGAATTAACACTTGATGCTATTACATCTATATAAGCTACTCTGATAGAGCTATTGCTGCCAGTGTTGTCTGCCTGGTCTGAACAATTCACTGTCCATAAATACTTACCAGAACTCAGATTAGCCAATATAGTATTTTCTTGGTTGTTCACCGGGTTGCTCAGCGTTTCATTGGCAGTGCCATTCAAAACAAGATAACAGCTGTTAAGATTGAAATTATCGCTCACACTAAAATTAAAGCTAACAGTGGTTGTATTAAACCATGTGCCATTTGTGGGGCTAATTAAAGCTATTTTTGGCGGCGACGTATCCACAGTATACTTAAATGTCTTTGTCGTATAGCTATTGCCTGCCTTGTCATAAGCTATCACGCGCCAGTGCCATACATTGTTCTCTGCTAAGGTTAACTGCTTGCTCGTGTTGGATACTCCAAGCAATACATAAGTGTAATTCACATAGTCAAAGCTGCTGATTTCAGATATCTGTAGTGTATAGTTATTGAAATTGGTGTCAGTAGTTGCACTCCAGTTCATTACTGGATTAGCAACATTTATTACAGTGTCATTATCAGGCGAAAGCAATTGAAACTGTGTGGGCGGATTAGTGTCTATAGTAAAGTTTCTTGTGCTGCTCCAACCAATATTGTGGTTGGTCGAGTTGTCATAACACGACACATTCCAGTAATAGTAACCCTTTCCTAAGCTCCTTATAAAGGTATTAGCTGCATAGTTTGTAACAGTGTTATCAGTGCCATTATCTAAGCTGTTCAACCATATAGTACAGTTCTCTATACCTGTGCTATCGCTCGGAGTGTAATTAAACACAACAAGCGAATTGTTGAGGTATGCATTTTGCTCAGGATTGTTCAACTGAATTGTGGGACTAGCAGTGTCCTCTGCAATACTAACCTCAAGCTCTCTTGTTTCTGATTTGTTAGAGTTGCCAGCTGCGTCTGTGCAATTCACGAACCAGGTTATGTTGTTGTTCTGGACAACCAGAGAAAAGTTGCGGGTTGCCCCAGTAGCAACATTATATATAGTGTCCTTTTTGATATTATCAATATAGATGCTGCACTCTGTAATGTTGTTGAAATTATCGCTAACATTGAAGTAGAAATCCACATTATTGGAGCTATCCCAAGTAGAGCCATTAGCAGGGCTCTCCAATAGCACAACTGGCTTGGTTATGTCTACAACAAAGCTCATGTTGGTTATACTCCAGTTATAATTGCCTGCCTTGTCGTAACACTCAACATTCCATTTATAGCTGCCCTCTGCTAAGCTCACCAGATTGAATGAGTTCTCAACCCCGCTTGTTGCTGATTTTGTCTGGTTTAGGTGCCAGCCAAAGCTCCAGTTGCCGAACAAAGAGCAATTGTTGAGATTAGCGTCGTTAGGTGTGTATGTAAAGTTTATAATGGCATAGTTAAGCCAATATTCCGAGGGAGACCCCAGCACAACGCTTGGTTTAACAGTGTCTATAGTGACTGTGCGCAGCCCTGTCTGGTTGTAGTTGCCTGCAGTGTCATTGGCATAAGCATAGAAAGAGTAGCTGCCGTCTGCCAAACCCGACTTGTTCTCCCAATAGTTATTACCAGAGCTGTAATCAAAACTTTCATTAAGGCTCTGCCACTCAAGCATCACTGTATCCAAATTAACATCAGAAGCAGTAACATTAATTACGAACCACTTCTTTGTTAAGTAACTGTTGTTAGCAGGTGTTGCTGGGTTGTAGGATATTTGAGGGCTCACAAAGTCTACTGTAAAGTTTCTTGGCGTTGTTGTGTTATAATTGCCAGTTGTGTCTGAACAGTTGATATACCAGCTATAGCTACCCTCTGCTATTTGAGATGTGATGTAGTTGGTAGTGCCGTTTGTTATGCTCGTGTTCGTTCTGTTGAGCTTGTTGTCAATGAACAAGCTACAGCTGC
Organism: uncultured Methanosarcinales archaeon; assembly: GCA_964407035.1. Taxonomy (GTDB): domain Archaea; phylum Nanobdellota; class Nanobdellia; order Woesearchaeales; family B29-G15; genus B29-G15. The sequence goes on from CAYOTZ010000008.1 coordinate 6,257, forward strand.
TTATTGCCAGATTGTCAGAAACATTGAAGCTAAACACAACTGTGCTGTGATTCAGTATAGAGTTCTCCTCTGGCGCTATTGCTGTTACAGCTGGCGGCTCCTCGTCTAATGTGTAATTCCAGGTGTAGTTTAACCAATTGACAATCATCTCTGTTGAGCCGGTTTTCTTGCTGCCCTGAAAAGTGAAAGACGACTTCACTAACACATACCAGTCGCAGTAGCCCTGAGCCCAGTTAGAGCATGTGCTTTTGGAGAAGGATGCTACTCCAGAATTTGGAAGATTGGTGTTGCTCCATATGCTGACAAAAGAGTTTGTCGCTGTTGAGTCGCCAATTGTTTGCTCGTTGCTGTTGCCCTCAACTTGGTCATTATCAAACTTAGAAATGTGAGAGCCGCTAATTGCAGTGCCTGTTGTTGCTAGTGTAACACTAACATTGAACTCCATGATCTGTATGAAGCCGTCTACAGCACCCTGAGGCACATTGATCCTTAGCAAACTGAAGTTGGAGCATGTTGCTGTTGCCTGCGATGAGCTACCAGGTCCGGTTTCGGCTGAACCATAGCAGCTTATATAAAAGCTACTGTTTACTTCTGAAAACAGCGGGTCTTCCTTTGTTAGCTCTAAAGTGTATGTTTGGCCCGGTTGCAACCGCTTAATAAGCTGGAAGCTGCCATAGCACTCCTGTTTTGCAAAGTTGTAATCCTTACACTTGTACAGCCACTCACCTTTGGCTACCTTGGTTAGCTTGGCTTTTGAAAACTCAAAACTGCTAGGGTCTATAGCAAAGCTCTCAACCACTCTTTTGCTGTGCAAACCAAGCTTTGTCTTGTTGACTGCTATAATCTTTGAAGCTATTGCGCGTTCAAAATCATTTGAATTGGTTACATTGTAGAAGCTTATGTTGAGATTCAAAGCTTTAATAGCGACAGTGTAGTTTGCTCTGCCATTAAACTGTGCCTTGTGGGTAACACTTACTTTCAGATTTGGCTTATTATTGCTGTTAAGTTGCTGATTGCAATCCTTCACATAAAAGCTCGAATTAGCCAGTTCCCTCCCTGCCCTGTCCTGGGCTTCTACATAATACCAGCCAGTTGCTTTTGGCTGGAAATACAAATTATTGGCAGTTTCAGCTGAATAGCTACCATAAGGCGCTTTCACTACTACTTTGAACTCATTGCTTATATTACCTATATTCACAAGTTCACCTATGCAGTGAACTCCGTCTATAAGCTTAATATGAGTATTAGCGGTCACAATTCCTACTGAGCTAAGTAAAACTAACAAAACCCAAACTCCAACTATTTTGAAACCGTTTTTTAGTATCATTTCAGCTCCAAGTATAAAGCCACCTCGTTTTCTGGCGCAATATAGCTGCGCAGCTGAGCTGGCACACGAAGCTCAAAGTCATACTGCCCGTAGCTGCCTGTCTTGTTGAGGTTTGATTTGGTTACGAAAATAATATCCTGAGAACCGTCATAACTGCTGCCGCCGTCACCGTAATCCCAAAGTATGCCTGTAACAAAAGCCGAGGTGTTGGTGCTGTTCATGACAGGTACGCTTGAGATTGTTTTGCCATAAACAGTAAAGCTCGCATACGCTCTTGGCTGTCCATTTTTAGTGTATGTCGCGTTAACAGAATCAGGTAGAGAGCTAGTGCCTAACTTGGTGTCAATATCTTCAAAATCATCAAATTGGTTGTTGCTGTTTAGGTCTTTACCAATAGCAGCCAACTCATCCCAGTTAATAGTGCTGTCAGAATCAGCTGCGAATATGTTTGAATTGTTGCTGCGTATTTTCGACCATTCAAATGTCAGGTTGTAATGCGAGTCAGCCACTATCAAGCCACCGGTAATGTTGCCAACAATAATATGCCACTCTGCCACAGTAAAGCTCTTATTGGCTCTGTTGTTTGACTCGTTAAGCTCAATAATAGAGCCATTAGTATCAAGAGGCGGGTCAACAACAGCGAACAAATTGTGACTGCCAATAGCCGGCTGCCAGATGAAGCTCGCTGTGCTATTGCTATTGACAGCTAGGTTGGATATTGTCTTGTTGGTATCTATCTGCGTGCCGCCGCTATCAGGGTCGCCCTCAAAGAGCTGCACCACAATATTTGAAGCATCTGTGCCGCCTATATTCAGCACAGTAACATTTATCATCACATTCTTAGCTTCTTCAAGCCGAGTTTTGTTAGCTGTAATCAAGCTTGAATTAATGTACAAATCTGGGGCTGGGGCTGTAAAGTTCCATGTTTCGCTGGTATTGAAATTATTGGCTCGGTCATAGCATGTGACATTCCAGTAGTGAGTTCCAGGCGAAACAGTATGCTGAACTACAACATCAGTAGCATTAGTAGCATTAACTGTTTCTGCCAAATTCTTGTCCAAGTATAACTCGCAGCTCAGATTTACTGACATAGCATCATAAGCTGTAAAGTTAAAGCTAACATGCACAGAGCTTGTTTCATTATTATTTGGTGGCTTATGGAGCATTATCCATGGCTTGTGAGTGTCCACCCTTATAATTATAGCAGAGGAGTTCTGTTTATTACCTGCTAAGTCCTCTGCTTCTACTACTACTGTGTGCTCACCATCACTCAGTGCATCAAGCTGAATAGAAGTGGACTGTGCTGTTGTGACTGTGCCGTTCTTGTTTTCTATATTATCTACATATATCGTATAGTTAATGCTTGGCGCCATATTATCTGTTATATTAAAGCTTATAGTTGGAGTGGTTGTATTAAACCATGTAAAGTTGGCTGTTTCTATGTTAGGGGTAGGAGCATAAAGGTCTATGTATAAACTTCTATTTTCGCTTTCGTTGATCATAAAATAGCTTGTATTATCGTAACATCTAACGGCCCAGGTGTAGCTGCCATTTAAGTTTTGTACAGTAAAGTTATTTGTTGCATTGTTGATTAATGCTGGTGGTGTTTTAGTGGCATTCAAGCTCCCATTAATCAGCAAGCTACAGTTCTCTAATCCTGTGCTGTCGCTCACATTGAAATAGAAAATTTGAGTTGCATTGTTAGACCAATGACCGGACTTTGGTGAGATTAGAGTAAGCTCAGGGGCTCGGTAGAAGTTGAAGCTTCTTGTAGCTGACGTGTTTGATAAACCCACAATGTCAACACAAGTTACATTCCAATAATGAGTCGCCTCACTCAATGAGCTTACATTTGTTGTGTAACTACTATTTTCAGTGATGTTAACATTTGATTCAATAATACTACCATCTAAGGTTATATTGCATAATAACCAATAAGATGTAGCATCCCGAGGTGTAAAATTCAGTACAATAGGTGTTGCAGTGAGATTCTCTCCGTCAGCAGGAGAATTGAGTTCTATCCAAGGATTGTGAGTATCTATATGAAAGAACCATTCATCCGCTTTGAACTCATTATAATCGGCATCTATGCAGCTCACTGTCCAATTGTAATTGCCATCTGACAAGTTAGTGAGGTTGAATTCATTATTAGCACTGTTCGTTATGTCTATATCTGTGGTGTTTGCTATACTGTTTAACCACAAAGTACAGTTTCTTATGAAATAGGGGTCATAGGCATAATAGCTTAAGCTCAGGTTGATGTTGCTCGTCCAAGAGTGGTCAGCTGGTGCTGTCAAGTTCACTTCAGGAGGGGCTTCTATGGTGAAATTGTTGGTTTTGCTTGTGTTAATGTTGCCTGCCAGGTCCCAGCACGTGACATTCCAAGTATAATTACCATCGTGGTACTTCTGCGTTACATTGTAAGCTGTAGCATTTGTCACATTTAAGTTAGCGAATTCTACATAAGCCCCTGTACCATCATTTACAGTTAAATTACAAGTTAAGTTCTGAGCCATATTATCAAATGCAGTAAAATTATAGTTTACAAAATTGCTATCAACAATTGAATCGTCCAATGGATAGTTTAGCTGTATTCTCGGTGCATGTAAGTCCACATAATACAGCATAGCATCTGCCTCGCCACTCAAACCATCACTGTCATAACAGCGGACAGTCCAATTGTGATAGCCCTCACTAATGTTTGTCTCAAAAGAGTTAATAGCTTTATCAACTGGATTAGGCTCAATTCTATTTATCTTTCCATCGATAATTAAGCTACAATTTGCCAACACTCCATTAGAGTCTGGGAAATACTCAAAATAAGCATTGATACCTATATTGTCCCAGAAGGGCTCATAAGTTGGATAGTTTAATGTAACTGTGGGAGGGACCGAAACATTAAAGCTCACTGTGCCACTTATATTAACAAGCCCGACTTGGTCTTTACAACTGACATTCCAATAGTAAACCCCATTCGTAAAATTATACAGGGTTTTGTTAAAAGCTACTCCATTACTCACAACAAGGTTTGTAGCATTCTTGCCGTTGGACACTGTGAGGTTACAAGTAAGTGTGCTAGCTAAGTTGTCAAAAGCTGTAAAATTAAAATTAATATCTTTTGAATTGACCATCTCATTTTGAGAAGGGTAATTCAATTGGACACTTGGTTTTGTGATATCAACAGCAAACTCTATGTTATCTGTTTGATTACTGTTAGCAAAACTGCCGTTATCATAACACAGCACGCTCCAGTTGTACCAACCCTCGCTTAAATTGTAGACTGTAATGTTGTTCTGGGCATTGTTAACAAGCTCACTAGCTAACTTTGTTTGGTTCTTGAGATTATCAATGAACACCGAACAATTTGCAAACCCATCGTTGTCAGATATCGTAAACAGGAATGTCACATTCTCATAGGTGTATGTATCAGCTAAAGGATAATCTTGAGTGACTTGTGGTTTAACAGAAAGATTAAAATTGTTTGTATTGGAAGTGTTCACATTTGATGCATTATCCCAACAGGTAACATTCCAGTAATGCTGTCCATCGTTTATCTGTGAAACCTGCACTGGGGTCTGTGAATCGTTCTGAGCACTTATCCCTGAGCTAACTATTGTACCATCCAAACTCAGGTTACACTCCATTGTACTATCCAGATTATCTGTGGTGTTGAATACAAAATCCACAGGAGTTGAGTTGATTTTAGCATTAATTACTGGGCTGATAAGCAAAACTGCTGGCATGGTCAAGTCAACATAGAAATGCCAAACAGAGGGCTGAGCTGTGAGATTACCAGTGTCTGTACAATTAACAGTCCAATTATGCAGCCCTTCACTTAGGTTGCTCACAGTAAAATTATTGAGTGCGTTATTAGTTAGCTGAGAAGAATTCTTGGTAGCATTCTTTTGTCCATCAAGCCACAAGCTACAATTCTGTAATCCATCATTATCACTTAAGTTGAAGTAAAGCGTAACAGTGGAGCTGTTCTTCCATCCATAGTCACTCGGCTGATAGAGTTGAACACTTGGTGGGGTATCTGTAACATTAAAGCTCCGAGTGACTGGTGTGTTAGTATTTAAAGCATCATCCCAACAAGTAACATTCCAATAATGAAGCCCTAAGGATAATCCACTCACAGCAACAGAAGTTAGCTGTCCGCTGTTGGCACTCACACTCGAATTAACTACCGAGCCATCAATTGTTACATTGCAGAGCAGTATAGAATCGAGATTGTCTGTGGCTGTAAAATTGAGTTCAGCTGTATAGCTATTTACTGTTGAGCCATTGCCCGGTGAGTTTAAAACTACATTAGGAGCTTGGGTATCAATATAGAACCACCATACTACTGAGGTATTGCTCAGGCCATTGACATCTGTACACTTAACGCTCCAATTGTATAGTCCATTGTTAAAACTGGTAATTGTAAAATTGTTCTTACCATTATTAACGAGCTTTGAACTACCCTTGCTTGTATTATACTCTCCGTCAATAAATAAACTGCAGTTATCTAAGCCAGAGGTCTCTGTTGTGTTGAAATACAATACCACATTAGTACTGTAACTCAACCAAGAATTATTCTTTGGGCTATCCAATGTGACAATAGGTGCTTCATTATCACCCACTGTAACAAGTAACTCAGTAGTAGATGTAGCTGATTGGGTTTTGGATACAGCTTTGCATCTTAGTTTGTTATTAGAAACAATGTTGCCTTTCAAGTTGAAACTCACAATAATGCTGTTATTGCTCAAATTGCCAACACTCTGCGGATTGGAAGAGCCATTCAATATAATATTACCAGAGCTACCAACAGTTGTCCAGCCACCAGTTGCATTATACTCAACGCTTACATTCACATCAAGACATTCTGCATCAGAACAACTCACATTGCATCTTACTGTGAAATTTTCGCCTTGAACTATATTGACTGGTGAGGTTGGGTAACTCAAGTTCACAGCTAGATAGCCCACATTGTGCCAACCCAAAATGTCTATGTAAGAGTCAGCGTGGTCTATAGTATGGTTAAATGTTCTTGATTTAGAGGGATGCAAATTGTTACCAATTAATACCATTTGTATCTGAGCTGTGGTTTCTAGCACTATACCAGTTGAAACAGTGCAAGAGCCAGAGGTGTAAGTGTCACTGGCTGGAATTTCCTCTCCAACAGTATCCTCACATATTAGGAATGTACCAGAGCTATTCACTATGTTAAACTTCCATTTGGTGTAGAGCGAATTACCACTCACATAACTGAAATAAGCTCTGAAATTTACTGTAGTGCCAGTGTCAATATAGCCACCATTCCCACCAATATAGTTGGATGTAGCTGTTAGTATAGTCACAGTAGAATATGGGTTTAATGTGGAGTATACATAGTTTGTAGTACCATCTGTGTTATTTGCAAGGTTAATGCTAACTGGCAAACTCAAAAAGTTATTAGTGTGTGTTTCGTACCACTTACCGCTCCAAAGAAGGGGCGAGGGAGACACATTAATCTCTCTCTGGATAGAGAGATTGTAATTCCCTGCTGCATCTGTACACTTAATGCTCCAATTATAAACGCCGTTGAGTAGAGTATAAACTATCTCTTGAGATGTGTCTTTAGTTATTGTTGTGTCTGTACTTACAACCTCATTATCAATCAAGAGACTACAATTGCTTATAGGGCTTGTATCAGAGACATTAAACACAAAAGTCACCACATTAGAAGTGTTCCAAGTAGCTCCATCTGCAGGCGATTCCAGGTATAATACTGGGTTTACTCTGTCTATGTGAAGTGTGTAGTTACTCATAGCAAAGGCACTCACGCCATTCGCATCTGTACAGTTCACATTCCATAGATAAGCGCCGTCATTTGGGATTGTATGTGTAATGAAGTTGTATGTGTTGTTTGTGATTGTTTCGTTATACCCAACTATACTCCAACCAGATTCGTTCGTGTAAAGTGTGCAGTTAACAAAATTTGCATTACTCGTGGGTGTGAAATTGAAGAGTATGGTGTTGTAGTTTAGATAAGCATCATACTCTGGCTGATTCAGGATGACAGTTACTACTCCAGGCAAGGAGTAATTCCAAGTATAGTTTATCCAATTTAAGCTTATAGAGATTGAAGGGCTTTTTTTTGATCTACCAGGGGCTTGGAAATCAGTAGAAGTTGAAAGGTAGATATAGTAAGTACAATAGCCATCATTCCAGTTACTACAATCAAGCTTGTTAAACGACTGGCTGCCAGAGCTAGGCATGTCATTTTTGGTCCATATGGCAGTGAAAGTTGATGTTGAAGTTGAATTACCAACAATTACTTCATTACTGTTATCATAAGTAGTGTCATGGTCGAATCTTCCCTCATGTAAAGTATTTGTAAACTGGGTATTATCCCTCTCTATTGTTACTGTTACATTATAGCGTACCTCCTGTATGAAGCCATCTATTGCATTTGCTGGTGTACTCACATTTACTGCACACACGGTAGAACAGCTCAGAGAGCCAGAGTTTTGCTGGCTCACACTGTCAGAACACTGACAATTAATAGAGCCGTTCTGTTCAGACCAAAGTGGGTCCTCTCGTGTAATAGTAATACTATACTTTTGACCTGGCACAAGGGTCATTATCGGTTTAAATTCCCCTTTGCATGCTCTATTCTTGAAATCATAATCCTTGCATTTATACAATACTCTTCCTTTCGCAATCTTGGTCAACTTGGCTCTTGTAAAGTTGAGTTTCGTTGGGTCCAATGCAAAACTATCAGCCGGCTTTCCCAGCGACCATGGTATAAGATGGCTGGGAACTTTCTCAAAGTAGAGCTTGGCATTGTCAAAGCTCTGGTTGCCCTCGAATATTAGTTTGGTCTCGCTCTGGTTGTCCAGCATGACAAAAGTGTACCATTCACCATTTAACTTCTTCTTCTCCAACCTTACATTCTTTACATTTCCTTCATTGTTAATAAGAATTATACTTGTATTATGCTGAGTAGATTCTGTGACAACACTAAAACTCTCACTGTGGATTAAACGGCTTCTGAGATAAATGCTTACTGTGTAATCCCCTTGCTTACTAGCTATAAAGCTCTCAGAAGCTCTCAGTTGCCTACCCAACCTGTAAGCTGTATCTGGGGCTTTGATAACAAGTGTCGCATTTTTAAGCATATCATATCCAGATAAATCAAAGAAGATTCTCTCACCTAACAAGAACACGCGCTTGCTCAGCAAACTTTTGTTTTGACCAATTACTAAAAACGAGCCCAAATATGTAAAACCTGTTTCATTCAACAAACCAAAATTATAGCTGCCAGCTCTCGGAGGCAAGAAGCTTAAGCGCTCATTGTTTGTTATTTTGTGAACATAAGTATTTGCTGAGTTATTAACAACTAGCCATACGTCTTCTGAGTTAGCTCTAAAGCCACTAACATTAAAATTAACAAGCTCCTTTCGGAGATAAACTTTAGAGCTAATGTTGATGATTAGAGCGCTACAGAGCAACCCAGATAGTATAGCTACAACTACGGATATCAAAAATAGGATTAGCTTACTCTTTCCTGCTTTTCCCCTCATCCTCATATTATTTTATTCTTGCTTTTCTTCAGTCACACCTTGTTGTGGTTTAAGTTCATCTGGTTTGAGTTTGAGTAGCTCTGCTATCTTTTCATTGTTCTGAACAAGCTCATTGAGTTTTTTGATTAGCAGGTTCAACCTTCTGCCTCTAGCTTCGAAATCTGCAGCTATATTCTGTTTGAACTTCTTCAGCTCCTTGTTTATCCTCTCCTCCATCTCATTTGCCTTCTTTGTAATAAGGTTCAGTATATTAGATGTGTGCTCTTCAAACTTCTTTGTTCTATTGGTTAGGTCTTCCACATCCTTCTTCAATGCTTTCTCACCGAGTTTCACATTGAGTGTGTCTAATTGAGCTGATAGCTTTTGTACTTGTGAATTCAGCGCTTTGTACATATCTGTTAGCTGGTTGAACTCGTTGAATTCCTTCTGGAATTCCATAAATATTGACTCGACTTTGTCAGAATGACGCTCAACATTTGCCTCCACTTTCTGTAGTGTGGCTATATCCTGCTTTATTTCCTGGACCAGCTTGGCAATCTCGTCCAAGCTTCGGAACACAGTTAGTGTTTGACGCATTTCCTTAATCTGCTCGAACAGCTTGTTCATCATTGCCTCGTTGCTCTCTATGTTAGCCTTTAATGCTTCGACCTTTGCATCCACTTTTCTGACCTCAAGCATCAGTTTCTCTGGCTGCACTGCTTCTACTTTGTCAACAGCTTTGACAGTTGCTATCTCTATTCTCTGCATGTTCTTTGAAAGATCAAGCACCATACCACGAAGCTCGCCTATCAAGCTATTGAGCTGCGAGAACCTGTCTTGGTTGGCTTTTCTCAGCTCTCCGAATGACTCTAACTTTGCTTTTACACTATTAATGTCTGCCTTCATGACAGATATCTGCTTTTCTAACTGGTTAACACTATCTTCTGAAGATGGCATTTTGTTCATCCTCCTCATTTTTCAAGCGCTTCTCTTCATCAAGTTCGTCCATTACTTCATCAAGCTTTTTGGATATTGCTAAGAGCATATTGTAATCATGTTCAAGTTCTGCATACTCAATTTTGGGCTTTATATTCATAAGTTTGGTTTCTGAAATAAGTGTCCTCACGCCTTGTTTTCTTGCCTCTCTAACAGCTGCTTTAGTATCCTGGTATTTCTCTAGCAGTTCTTCCAGCTGTCTATTGAAGTTCTCATCTCTAAACTCCTGTTCTTCAACTTCCAAAAAAGGTTGCAAAAAGCTATCCAATGTTTCTAAAAATTGCTCGAAGCTATTAGCAATGCTAACCCTGGCAGCAAGCACTGGCTGGTCAAACATGCTGCTTATCCATTCGCAGAGGTTCTTCAGCTTTGGTGCTACTCTCTGTTGGAACTGCTCTTTGCCCAGCCCAGCAACATAGCTTCTCAATTCTGCTATACTTCTCACTGTAGTGTTGTCATCAAACCTAAAACCTTGAGCTTCTGGCAACTGCTTGTCCTTACTTACTTTCTTAACCACCACCTGCTTATCACTCACAACCGGTTTGTCCTTTATTCTGTTGAACATCTCGCTCTCTCGCTTATCTAATACTATAACTATATCCTTGCTAAGAGTATCCTGTTGGGCTGTTTTTTTCCTTCTCCTAAAGATACTGAAAAATTTCATGTGGCTACCTCCAATAGCTCAATCATAGCATGCCTCGAATATAACTTGCGCATCTTATCTGCCAGCTCTGGCTTGTTG
>CAYOTZ010000009.1:0-16737 GCA_964407035.1 uncultured Methanosarcinales archaeon
AAAATTGTAACTGGTGGTGGTGAGTCAGTTACTTATACTACTGGCGGAGTGGTTAGCACTGAAACATATGAACAGACATTCGAGCCGATTATTGAAGATATTCCCTTAATTAAAATAGAAACAGACACCCCTAGCCCTGATATCCAGCTTGATGTGGAGCTTGTTGACGAACTCAAGCCAGAAGAAACAGGGATTGCTATAACTGCACCAACAAAAGAAGGCAAAATAGGTGCTGTTTACAAGTATATAAAGATAACTGTTTCAGACGAATCCAAGATTAAGTCAGCCAAGATACAGTTTAAGGTAAGCAAGGAATGGCTTAGCAATAATGGCTTAGCACCCATTGATGTGGTACTGCTCAGGCATAAAGATGGTGAGTGGCAGAACCTGCCTACATCTGTTGTTAGGGAGGATTCAGACTATGTGTACTACCAGGCCACTTCACCAGGCTTCTCGATATTTGCAGTGGCTGCAAGGAAAAAACCATCAGTAGCAACCACTACAACAGTAAAAACAACCACAACAGTTAAGCAGAAGAAGGTGTGCCCCCAGGTGATTACATCAGCGATTAACCCAGACACGAATGAATGTAAGCAGTTTGCTACACCATGCGATGTGCCTCAGGGCTGGCAGGTTGTTAACAAGTGCCCTGTTAAAACAACAACCACTGTACAAGGTAAGCAACCTTCTGTAACAACCGAGCTAAGCTTTAGAGAGAGGCTTGCCATCCTGCTCTCAGGGGTACTGATAATATTGCTCGTCCTCTGGTTGTTCGTTTACAGGGGTGGCTCAACAAAGAAGGCAGAGAAGATACTCAGGAAACATACAGTTACTCACCAGAAACAGGACAAGAACCAAAAGAGGACTAAACATTAATCATATAACCATGCTTACTCGGGTTTATTAACTTCGTTGTTTTCAATATATCTGTTTTGTTTGCGTTCTCGTGAAGGTGTCCGCTTATTGCTAGCAAAGGTTTATATTTAACAATAAAGTTTCTTATTGACTTGTTCCCCTTGTGCTCTCCCAGCACTAAATCGAGTTTTGTGCCATAAGGCGGTGCATGCGTAACCAGAATGAACTTCTTTGAGAGTTGGTTTTTTATTCTCTTTGCAAACTCCTCAAACCCGTTATCTTTAATACTAAAACCCCCTCCACCGTAACCTACTATCTGCAGCTCGTTCAATTGATATATTGCTCTGTGAATAAAAACAAGGTTGCTATAGTCGGCGCATAACTCCTTCATCAGCTCAGCCCCCTCGTGATTGCCATGTATTATCAGAACTGGGCTGCTAAAAGAGTTTAGATGCTCTAGAAGTTTATTGAGGTTATGCTCAAAATTCGATATGTCGCCAGCACATACAACCAAGTCGGTTCGCTTTGATTTCTTTTTCAGCTCTTTTAATGCATTAAAATCTCCATGCAGGTCGCTAAATGCCAGTATCCTCATTTTGTAGAGTAATAGTCCAATAGCACCAACTTGTCTAATTCTTTTGTTTCCTTTACCAAATACAGCCGACCGTTGCCAAGCTTTGCCATCTGCTTGGCAAGCTCTGCACCTTCCCTGTCAAGCTGTATGCCAACCACTGACAGGGTTATATTGTTGGCTTTGGCATTAGCCACTTCTTTTAAAGTTTGCTCTTTTGGTGATTTACCAGAGGTTGGTAATGCGTCTGTTAGCAGAATCATGTGTTTTGTTAGCTTGCCTCTTGGAAATAAGCCAACAGCAGTGCTCAGCGCCTTTGCTATATCTGTCTGTTTTCTTGGGGTCGCTTTTGTTATCTGCAAAATAATCTTATTAAGTTCTCTCGTTGGATTCTCTTTCACAATTACATCTGATGAGAACACAACCAAGCCGATCCTGTTGCCCTCTTCTGTTGCTTTGAGTGCAAGAGCCAGGGCAGCTTTCTTTGCCTGGTCAAGCTTCTCCTGCTTCATGCTACTGCTACTATCAAGCACAAACACAATCCACTTGCTGCCTTTCTCCTCCCTTTCAAATGCCACGAGGTCTTCTTTTAGAATACTGTTACGCTCCCGCAGTATTGCCCTTTTGATAGTGCGCCTTATGTTTATATCACGGTAAGCTGTACTGCTTGTGAACTGCCTGCTGCCTGTTTTTTCTCCTGTTTCTTTTTTCAGCTTGGCATAACTACCGGCAAGCTTGCCTCTGGCAAGCAGCTGGTTGAGTTCTTCAATAAAGAGAATGACAGATGCCAGCTTGTTACCTAACCAAGTGAACTCGCCCTGTCTATCTATCAGGCCCTCCCTTTTAAGCTCGTTCTCTAATTGCTCTAATTCTTTTCTCATTTTTTTTCTGAATTCAGGTATTCTAAGATTCCTTTTGAGCTCTTCTGTGCTTAGCCTGGTTATCAATCTAAGCAAGCGCTTGCCATAAAGCTTTTTAGCCAGGCTGTAGTTGTTGACCAAAGCTTCGTATATGTCGTCTGCAACAAACCTTGATATACCGCTGTTGTAGCTTTCTTTAACGAGCTTCCCCTCATCAACAATTTGCTTATCGTTCTCCAGAACGAGATGCATTAGCTTGTTCTCGTCGAATTGTGATTGCAGTTTACCTTTTTGTGACTCAAACTTGGATACTGGCTCGGCTTTGAGTGAGCTACCGTGAACCACCCTTTTTTTCTGTGCTGAATCTCTTGTAAACTGTTTGGAATTTTTCTGTTATATATTCAAGTTCTGTAGTCATATATCTCGTAGATGGCTTTAATCTAATCCTATGCGCTAAAACCGAATTAATAGAAGCTTCAATATCCTCAAATTCAACAAGCTTTGAACCACGAAGCAGTGCGTTTGCTTGGGCTCGCTCGTAAATACCAATTGATGCTCTCACACTCGGCTTTTTCTCCAGCTTCTCGTCTTCTCTCAAGGTTCTAATGAACTTCAATACAGAAATCAGAAGCTCTTCTGGGAATTCCAATAGCGTCTTACCCTTCTCTCTAACAATCTCAAGCTCGTTCTCAAGCAGTTTTGGATAACCCATGTATATGAAATCAAACCTGTCAATTAAAACATCAGAGAGTTCTTCTGTTGTCTTATCTTCAGGGTTCATGGTAGCTATGAATATGAAATCTACATTGAAATCCACATCATAGTTGCCAATCGTTATCCTCTTTTCTTCAAGAACTTGTAGCAATGCATTTTGAAGCTTCTCAGGACATCTGTTGAGTTCGTCAAAAAACAGCACGCCCTGGTTTGCCTTGAAGAGCTTGCCTGGTTTGAATGCTTCTGGCGATACAGGTCCGAACTTGAGGGCTTTTATAGGGTCTATATCTCCAAGCAAATCCTCTGGGGTAAGGTCTGGGCTGCCCTGAATCCTCACAAAGCGTTCGTAACCATTTACCCTTTTTTCCTTTTTTGTCTTGCCACTCTTGCATTTAGGGCAAGAAGGGGAATCTGGCAGGCAATTGAAACCGCAGTCATTTACTGTAATGCTAGGTAAAAGCTTTGCTGTGTTCTTTGCTAGTGTTGTTTTTCCAATACCAGGAGGGCCCACAATTATGACATGCCTTCCAGCAATAAGTGCTGATTTAAGTTCCTGCTTTACATCTTCCTGGCCTATTATATCATCAAAAGGCTCCTTGATTTTAAGAAACAGGTTCTTAAAGTATTCGTCAAGTTTCATTTCATTTAAATATAAGAATGGATTTAAAAAGTTTGCTCAGCCAACAGCTCTTCTCACGTCAATCACATCAACACTGCTCACATTAGCCAAATTTGTTATCTCTTTTTCAAGCTCTTCAGTATCGCCCTTGGACTCGTCAACGAGCAACACAACCTCCAATGCTTCTAAACCAAAAGCAATCGGTTTTTCTTCAATCTTGTGTACATGCACTGAAAAACCTTCAGCAAGCTCCTTTAGTGCCTGTTTTAGCTGCTCTAGGTTTGTTTCTACGCCCTGAGGCATTATCCTTAATGTTACTGCTACATCTGCCATTTTAATTTGGACCGGTGAATCTGCATTTAGGGCACTGGTATTTAGCAGAAACGCTTCTGCAGTGTGAGCATCTCACTATTGTGTACTCACCGCAGTTGGGACATTTGAATTCCACAGCACCCCTGTCGTTTGCAACTGGGCGCTTACAGCTTATACATATTTTTTCTGCCATAACTGCTGTTGTTCATGACCTGCTTAAAAATTTTGTGGTAGATAGAAAAATTTAAATATCAAAAATTTTACATCAAGGTTGACAATTTCATGAAAAAAGGGTTAGTTGTCCTCCTCGTTATCGCTGTTTTACTATTTAGTTCCTGTAAAGAAGAACAGAAATGTTCTGATTCTGACGAGTATGCTAAAACGCCTGACAAGACTACAGTCCGCGGAACCTGCACCGATAGGTACGGAGAGCACACTGATTACTGCGCCGACCAGTATCATCTCTGGGAGTTCTCCTGTTCCAACAATATATGCTATAAGGAGCGAGTTATTTGTGAATTTTGTTCAGGCAACTCTTGCATGCCAGGAAAATGCGCGAACGGAAAATGTAAGCCAATAACTAGCACACAGACCACTACACCACCGGTTAGCTCTCCATCTGGTACACTGTATTTCTTCTGGGCAACCTGGTGCACTTATTGCCACCAGATGGAGCCAAATGTTGATAAGTTTGCTGCCAACTACCCGACCGTAACCTTGAGAAAAGTTAACTATGATGAGAACAGGCAATTAGCTGACAGTTTTGGTGTGGTTGGGTTGCCTACTGTTGTGTATGTTGACGGCTCATGCACTAAAAAGCAACAGGGTTATATGAGCTATGACCAACTCGTAGCTTTTGTTTTCAATGCTCAGTGTGAAGCATCAGGAAATGAGTATTGTCAAGATACAGACGGCGGTATAAACTATTACGAAAAGGGATACATAAGCAAAGGTGTTTACGATTATTGCTTGGACAATACCCTTGTTGAGTTTTACTGTGCTGAGTTACATGTTGCTTCACAAAAGTTAAATGGGAGTCATCCACCCTATAGTAACATAACTTACAATTGTGAATTCGGTTGTTCAGATGGCGCTTGTATTGAAGAGGAGTCTACAAATCTAACAGAGATTGCTTATGAGATGGGTGGTTGCTGTTTAAACCCTTACAAAGCGGTTTGTAGAAATGTGCCGTTCGCAATTGAGTGCTGTCCAGAAAATGACAGCTATGCTTATGGTCTTTTAGGTCCATCTGACCAAATCGACTGTTTAAATAATTGGTTCTTTTTTTATTGGAATTGGACCATAGCTTGTGTAGCTATGCCTCTTGGTTATCCGGAATCTGAGCAATGCGAGATCGGCTGCTGTTGTTTGCTTGATAATAATACTGCAATTCAATTTACGAGAGCAGAGTGTGAACAAACAGAAGGGGGTGTATTCGTACCATACTTGGAGATTGAGAGCTGCTCAAGCTCAGCTTGTGAGAGCTATTTAAACTTCACGCCAATTAACAAAACACACTACTGTTATGACTCAGACAGAGGCGAGAATCTCGCTGTTTACGGTTATTGCGAAGACGAGTATGGTGTTTTTTACGATGATTGCCAGGATGATTACATAGTTGAGTTCTTCTGCTCTGATAATGGCTTTTGTGTTTCTTCTTTATTGGGTTGTAACGGTACCTGCATCAACGGCACCTGTGTTTCATGTTTGAAAGAGGGTGAAGTTGGCGATTACACAAAAGAATGCTGTCCTGGCTTAACACCTATAGAGAGAGAGGGTTACTATGGTTTTATATGCTCTAACTGTGGCAATGGTATTTGTGAATCACAGTTCGGCGAAGATGATTGGAGTTGTCCACAAGATTGTAATATCAGCATCAATACTTCTGAGATGGTCTAACAAAAAATTTAAATACTCTCTTCTTATAAGCCAGAGTATGACAGATGCCCCTAATTTAGCTCAAGATGATTCTGACTTCCATTTCAATATTATTGATGAGAGAGAGAAACAAGTGAGCATACCTGTAGTTCCTGAACCTCCCAGTTTCAAAGCTAAGAAACAAGCCAAACAGCAAAAGAAATATAAAAAGGCTGACACAGAGCATAAAGCTGAAGTGGAGCTACCAGCCCAACCAGTCCAGGTAAAACCAAAAATTCTAACCTTTGGTGAAAAGCAACCAGAACAGCAAGAAAAACCGAAGAAACATAAGCTTTCTAGGGATTACATAGTTAGTGAGATAGCCCGTATAGACAAGCTGATTGAGCAGGGTAAATCAGAAGAAGCTGGCTCTGTTTTAAAGCAACTTAAGGTGTTACTGGAATCTAAAAAGAAGTATTCAAAATACAGAGAGATGTTCAAGTGGGACCTAAAGCGGCTTGAAACAGCTATTCAGCTTCTTGAGCTGTAATTCTATAGCCTGCTACTCTCAGCACATTGCCAATAAAGCTGTTGATAACATAAACACCACTCTTGATATGGCCTGTTATTTTTGGTGTTACTATACTACTGCCGTTATTGAATGCAAGATAGATGAGTAACTGGTCAGCAAGATGTTCGTCTAAGCAGGTGTTACTGCCCAATTCTTGCTTTAGTTTTAAAGCAGCATCTCTGCCCACTACCTCGGCTGGTTTGCCCCTTTCACCAAGAGCACTGCAGCCAATAAAACCAAAGCACCCTTCTGCTTGCACCTCGGCTACAATTGTTATCCCACTTCCTACAGACGAAGTGTCTGAGTAGCTACAAGAAATGCTTGTTTTTTCTATGATAGCTCTGGCAGCATCTGCCTGCCGTTCTGCCACTCTCTTATTTCTTAGCCTGGCAGATGCATGCGAGACACCAAAAACTCTCTTTACCTTGTTGCAGTGCGAGATAATAAGCCTTTTCTTTTTCAATGGTGGCTTTAGCTTTAGCCATACTAACCCATTGCCTTTGGGATAGTAACCGCGCTTTACAAGCTTCGCTTCCACATTATAGAAGAGATTAAGGTAAGGAAGGAGGCAGAACTCGAAATGTTCCCATGGCTGACTCCATTTGACATTTGTTCCTCCAGATATTAAGAGCTCGACTTCCTGATTAGACAGGATAATCGCAGGTATCAATGCCTGCAGAAGAAGGGTTACAGAACCAGCAGTGCCTATTTCTATACGGTATCTGCCGCTCTTTACCTTCCTGGGATAAAACTCAAGGCAAGTGCTGCCTAATGTTACTTGACTGTGCTTTGCCCCAGTAAGTTCAGTCACAGCGTGTATTGTTTTGAGATGTTGTGGTTTTAGCCCTGGCTTATTCCTTTTGGCTCTGATATTCTTCAGCAAAAAGGGCTTTTGTGTTATCACAGATATAGCAAGGGCGTTTCTCAGAATCTGACCCCCTCCCTCTTCGAACGCCCCGTCTATTTCTAATAAATTTGCCATATTAGTAGAATAAAAAAAATAAAAAGACAAACCTAAAATAGCCGAGTTGGTTTGTCTAAGAGTGCCTTTAGCCCATCGCATGCTCTTTTGTTTATAAATATACTTATTTCTGGTTTTTACAAAATTAATTATTTACATCTTAAACCTTTATTTCTAATTATAATAAAAATTAAAACTTTAGTTAAATATCATAACCTATTTAAACATACAATTTCGTTTATTATTAAATTGGGCTCTCAAAAGTTTTATAAACCTTTTCATTATACTATCCGCTATGGGCTTGTCGATACGCTTTAGTGCTATTTTTGTTGCTTTGGTCCTTGTATTCCCATTAAGCTATGCTGCACTAATTACAGGGCTTGTTTATGACAGGGATTTCAATCTCCTAAAAAATGTTGTCGTAGAGATAACTACCAACCCCAAACAGATATATGTTGCCAAGAACGGTAGTTATGAGTTTCTTGTGACTGACGGCAGATACACTTTAAGTGCTTATTTCCGCATAAAGAATGGGACTACAATATTTACTAGTAAGGATATCTACATAAGCGGAGGTGGCGATTATAAAGTTGATTTAATCCTTGACAAAATCTACAACGGTAGTTTGCCTGAGATTCCAAGTCAGAAGAATGTGCTAACGAGCATCATAAGGGACAACATTGTGATAAGCCTGGCTGTTGCCTTATTAATGGCTCTCTCTTTGACTATTGTCATTTTTTTCAAACATAGAAAGTCTACTATTGTTGTAGAGAACAAGGAGCTGGATGACAGAACAACTGTAATGAAAATTATAAAAGATAATGGTGGTAGGATTGCCCAAAAGGATCTCAGGAAGCAATTAGCTCAGTGGTCTGAGGCTAAAGTTTCATTGGTAGTTTCAGAGCTTGAAGTCAAGGGTTTGATTGAGAAGATAAAAAAGGGTAGAGGGAATATTCTGATTATTAAGAATGGGTAATGTCAAGACGCGCTTTGTCTGTATTCATTGTGGCAGATGTTGTTTTGACGAGAGGTTCCAAGTTAACTTGACTTTTGGTGATATAGCGAGGTTGTCAGCTTTCAGCAAGCTCCCACCTTTGGGGTTCTTCAGGAAGGGCTATGCGCTCTTTCAGGGTTTTTACAATATAGAAAAAGGAGTTTATGATGTAGAGTTTGGGTTGAGAAGGCCCTGTAGCTTTAGAAGACAAGCAAGGTGTTCTGTTTATATTGCTAGGCCCCTGAATTGCAGGATATTTCCCTATTTCCTGTTAGCTAAGTTTTCCAAGCAGGAGATAACAAACATGGGAAAGCAGGGCTTTCTTGGGATGTTGGAGCTATGCCCTACTAATTCAGAAATCTCAAAGTACAGTACCTACTCAGAGAAGCTTGGCAAACTCATATTAGAGGAATCACAAGTGACAGACAAGGTCTTAAGCAAGCTAAAATCAAAATACAAGCTTTTCCCACATGGCATAAAGCTCGGCACACCAATCAGAGAGGAAGAAGCGGCAAGATTAAAATTTATAGAACAGATTATAAGCAGAAATGTGAAAGAAGAACTAATAAAAGAAATCAGCAAAACCATTGAACAGCAAAAGCACAAATGGCTTACTTCAGAACGGCTTTCAGAATTTGACAATATCTTAAGATGAAACCTCTGCTAATCGTAGGCTTGGACCCTGGAACAACACTCGGCTTGGCTCTTTTAGACATTTCCGGTGGTCTGGTGAAGCTCGGCTCTTTCAAGAACGAACCTGCAGATAGATTAATAAAGGAAGTAATTGGCTATGGCATACCAGTAATTGTTGGTTGTGACAAAGCCAAGCCTCCTGCCTTTGTAAAGAAATTCGCTATTTTAATGAATGCCAGGCTCGTTGCACCGAAAGAGGACTTAAAGGTGTCTGAAAAGCAGGAATTGGTTAATCTACCAACTACGAACTCTCACGAACGAGACGCGCTAGCTTCTGCTCTTTATGCTCTAAAGAAATCTTCAAGATTGATATCCAAACTCAACAAAGCGACTTACAAACTAAAAAACCGGGAGATAGTTGTCAAAGTGTATGAGCAAATGCTGAAGGATGCTGGCATAAACATCTCAGAAACAATACGAAAGCTCTCTGCTAAGCCATTAGGGCCAGAAAAAAAGCAGGTAACTCAAACCACCAAACAACCGATTGTTAAGAATCATAAACAGACGCCAAAAGCAATAATAAGAGAGCTACGATTGCTTAGGCAACACAACACAATGCTAAAAGCAAAACTCGCCAAGCTAAGAAAGCAGCTTGAAGCTGCTGAACTAAGATTTCATCGCAAAGTTGACAGACTCGTGAAGAAGCGGGTTTCAGAAAAAGAAACCACAATTGTGGAACTTCAAGAGCGAATCAAGCAGCTAAGCCATACAAACCAAGAACTGTTGCAGAGCCTGGATGAATTCAAGTGCTTTGTTTCTGCTGTAAATGAAGATAAGCTTATTGCTCGGGTAATCCCTCAGTTGACAAAGAGTGGGTTCAAGGCAGCCAATTTTAAACCTGACACTAATCAGGCTTTTGTTGTTGAGAACCCGAATGAGTTTAGTGGGTCTTTTTTAAAAAAAATTGAGAACAGCAGGAGCTATATTCTTGTTGTAAAAAAACCAAGCACGCGATTGGCAAGGCAAACCAGACTCGTTATGATACCTGTTTCAAAACTCAAGAGCTTCAAGCGGTTTCAAGATTTTGCTATTATTGACAAGAAAGAGCTAAGCAAACTGCTTAAGGCTTATTCTGTTTTTTATAGGATCATTGAACAATACAAAAACAGCTGTTAATAACCAAGCTCTTCATCAACGAGCACTATGTGGAGCTTGTCAGGATATGCCCATTCAACTATTCCGATTGTGTGGCAAATTCTATCAGGGCTAGAGCATTCTGTGCATCTTCCAGTTACAGCACAGGGCGTTCTTTTACCCAACCTCTTCGCATTAAGTGGAGCAGCAATGTTCTTTACTCGCCTTATACCATCTTCCAGCCCACCTTCAACTATCTTGTTCTTGCCTATTACATATATTACTTTCCTGGGTCCGTATATTGTTGCTGCTAATCTATTGCCTCTACCGTCTATGTTGACAATCCTGCCGTCTTTGAGAAGTGCATTTGCGCTGGTCAGGTATGCATCTGCATAGAAAGCCTGCCTCATAAGTTCATGTTTTTCTTCACTATTCTCAGCTTTTTTCCTGTCTATCACAACCAGATTAGGTTGCTGGTATAATGCCTCAATAATGCCACACTGCTCCAGTGTTACGCTGCCACCAAAGCTAACACTCTTAGCATCCTTGAGGAGTTCAAGAACGAGCTGCTTGGCTTCTTTCCTATTACTCACAGAATGAACCTCAAAATTGCGTTTCTTTAGGTTAGAGATCAACTCCTCCATTTTTTAATCACCTTTGTTAAAAGATTATACGGCATATTAGTCCTTAAACCGTCATTTGCAAAATGCGTTCTTGCGGCTTTATAACCTTTTGCCTTAACCGACCCTATAAGCTCTGATAATTTGGGTAGCTGTTTCAGTTTTATCAGTTTACCTAAGCTACCCAAGGTATAGAAGAACGGGCTACCTATCTCTGATTCTTTGCTTATTACACTAAGAAGTTTGCTCGCCTCTGGATAGTCAGAAACACCTTTTATAGCATTAAAATACCGCTTATCCCATAAGCTGCCTAGATACAATGGTCCGGCAATTGTTAACTTGTTTCCACAGCCACATTTGACTCTTACATTGCCAATATACCTTCTAAGGCAATTATAGCAGTAACTCACAAAACCAAAATTTGCTAGTAACTTATCGCACTCAGATTTGCTCTTTACAGCCCTGAAAAATACTCTATAATAATGGTTAGCATAGTAGCTGAACAACACGAGTAGTGCCTTGTCAAACTGCATACCCACAAGCTGCACTTTCCTTATCAGAATGCGTAGGGCTGTCTCATGCATAAACTCGTTCCTCAGCGGTAAAGCCCAGTACTTTCTCTGGCAGACTCTTGGATATGTGCCTGCTAGAGGCGCTGTGTCAGTGGCGGTAACAGCGAGTATCCCGTTACGCGAGATTCGTTTAACAGCAGCATCGAGGAACGGATTGGGCGACCCAAACGGGTCTATGTCTATATAATGAAAACCACTAGCTTCTAACATGAACACACTGGCATCTTTCTGAGAAATAGTATAGCTATCCTTTATATTGTTAAGTTTCAGGTTTTGCCGGATGAACCCAACAGCATGTTTGCTTTTATCATTAAAATGCACTACTGCTGGCTTATTTAGCTCTATTAGAACCCGGATGCCACGAATACCAGAAGCAGCCATTGGCAACCCTATCCTTAGCTTTTGCTTATTAATGGTTCTCAGTATAAGTAAACTCAGATCCCTGTTAAGTTTCATAATAGGATTATAGAACACTTTCAAGTTTTTTGTTAGCTTGCCTTCTACTGTATAAAGCTTTGCTTTACCCTCTTCAATAATTTTTTTTTGCATTGTAAATCTTGCGGACAAGCCCCACAATCACGAGTGTGATGATAATGTAGGCTACTATCAAAGAATATTTTTGCTTTTCTTTTTCTGCTGGTTTAACATTTATGATTGAGCCCTTCTCAAAGCTTAGCTTGTTGTTGTATTCAGCAACTGCGTTCACCTCATACCTGCCAGGCTCTTCTGGTATGAAATACTCTCTGAATTCCTCTATATCGCCGTCAAGAACCCTCTTGGCTTCTGTTTCAAATGCTTTCATAATCTTTCCTTGCTTCTTTATCTCTATCTTTAGTTTTGCTGTTACTGGTCTTGGACCAATGTTCTTGAAAATACCTATAATAGGCACAAGTTCGCCTATTTCTGCCCATGGTTTGGTATTGAGTTTTACAAGCTCGCCTTTGTCAGAGATCTCACCTGGCTTTAGCACATCGAATGTTTTTGTTGTTTGGAAATTACACTGAGGAACACTTAGCTTTATCCAGTACTGGCCTATTGTGAGATTGTTCTGAACTTCTATGTATTCTCTTTGCTTGGTTGTTGGCAGTATTGGCTCTGTCTCGTAATCATCTGAGACCAACAATGATTTTTGATATTTATCCCATACGAACAGTTTTACACTTGGTGTGATAATAACATTACCTTGGTTGGATACATACGCGTAAACAGCTATTGGGTAGCCCTCTTCTGTGTCTTTTACATCAACGCCGGCTACATAACACTTCATTATCTGCCTGCCAGTTATTTCAATGTTAATCTTGAGGTTTACGTCTGCTTTTATAACACTGCCATATGCAACGCCTGTCAAACTGGTAAGCTTTTCTGTTCTGATATGAAGATTTGTTGTATAGTTACCATTTTCAGCATTTGCTGATGGCTTGACAACTACAGTGAGCGTGAATGGCGCAGAGCGTGAGATATTAAACCGAGTTACATTTGGTCTTAAGGAAACCCAATCCTTAACCCCTTTCTCCAGTTTCACAGTTGTCAGCACAGGTATTTCTTTGGATGTGGATATTGTTATTGCCCTCTCTGCATAACCTCCGCGCAACATATCTTGAAAGTTCAGCATCCCGGGGCTTACCCCCAGCGAGACACCTCCCTTGCTGGTTTGCAAGTTGAGCAGTAGTGCTATTAACAGAAGCATGAAAAACCTGTTCATAGGATGAATGCTGCTCTTTCCTGCTTTTAAATCTTTTCTCATGTTCCCACAGTAACTCCTATCTCTATTGTTCCATTGCAGTTTCCACTAATACCTAAAGGCAGTTTTATTTTCCAATATGTGTTATTTTCACTAACAGTCCCTGTGCTCTTTTTGATTTCGAAGTTTGGTATTAATGTGAAAGTGCTGCTAAGGGCAGTCATGGAATCAAAATTAACTCCAGGGTCAATACTGTAATGCTCATTGCTTATAGTGATATTGCCATGGACGCAAACCATTGCCAAACCGTCACCTTCAGTGCTACCGTAACCCTTTACAGAGACATTGATATTAACATTACCAGCATTTTGGACAGCGAGTTGCTTTTCAGCAGACACAGCGCCCGGCTTTATATTACCGTAATCCAATTCTGTAGGTAGTGAAATTGCGTAAAGCTCGCTCACATTCGTATTGACTACTGAGCTAACAGAATGCGATTCAGCATCAGTAACTGTAACATTACATTGCCATTCGCCAGGTGAGGCATAATATGTCAGATTGAACTTGCACTGGAAATCCAAGCCATTACCCAGTCCATTAAGTTTCATGCATGTTGTAGAGTAGTGATTGCTATTGTTATCAGGCGAGCTACTATTGTAGTTTCCATCACTAAAATAAAGCTTTCCAGTTATTGTGTCAATATCTGTGTAGCCATTCTGGTCTTCTACTGAGCCATTGCATATAACCTCTTTTTTGCTCCCTGCCAGCAGGTTTATTGGGTTCTCTATATCGATACTGGTGATTGTCGGCAGGTACACTCTCATAGACAGATTATAGCGGCCACTTGTGCCTGTATTGTTGCCAGCATCTGTACAGTTTATCGTCCAGTTGTAATTGCCATTAGCTAAATAGGTTGACATGTTCAGCTCAGTATCTTTGCTTGGACTTAGCGTATAGTTCGTCTTTGCATTGTTGACAAAAAGAGTACAGTTATTTATGCTGGTTTCGTCGCTCACATTGTAATAGAATACAAGCTGATTGCTGCTGAGTTCTGCTGTATTGTTGCCAGGGCTGATTATTCTCACTATTGGTGCTGTCTCGTCCACCACGCTTATATTAGCTATTGTATCTTTTGTTAGCTTATCAAAGTTTATTGAATCTGATTGGCAGCTTGAATTGACAGTTATGTTAGTGTTGCCAAGATTACTGGCAGTAAGCATCCAAACCTCGTAAACTGTGGCACCTTTGTTTATATTGCTTTTGTTGTGAGTATATGACTCACCAGTAGATAATGAAAGCACAGAGGTGTTAAATGAGATTGTGAAATTACAACCAGTAGCATCATCATTGCCAAGCACATTTATTGAGACATTTACTAGAACCTGGCTTGTTATATTAAACTTGGTATCACTGGGTGGCTGGATTATTGTCAAGTTGATCTCTGGCGGTCTGCTCTTATTCAGCGTTACATTTACTTCCATATTACCCTGAAGTGTGAAGTTTTTGTTTCCATAATGTGTTCTGTTCCAAGCAAGTAGCTCTATTTTGTCTCCATTAGAACCATTTACAACTACAGAATACCAGCCAGAGTAACCCGGGACTGGTGTTGATGTTTCATCTTGGTAATAGAAACTATTGTTCGTGTTGTTCAGAGAGAATCTAACCTTATTTGGTGCCTGGCTGTCGTCTTGCTGTAGTATGAAACCAGAAACAGAATGAGGCCAGGGTGGAGTAGCAGAATAAACCAGTGCAACAGACATGCCTAAGAGTAACACTGTTGCTACAATTGTGAGTTGTATTGTTTCTCTCATTTCAATCCTATTATTGGCTTGAATATATTCTCAAGCAAGTAAATTAATCCTGTTCTTAATCTGCTTTGGCTCTCACCTTCAAGCCTGTTTAGTGTAATGTTTTTATGGATTTCACTACTGTTCACAATTAGCCTGTAGTGGTAACTCTGTTTGGTTTTTATCCTTAATGTTAACTCTTGGCCTGGTTCTGCTTTTATTAGTGCATAGTAACATCCACTGCAACCCACACCTGTGCGTCCCTTTTCGAGCTGGCCTGTTGCTGGATTGTATAGCTCTATCTCTGTCTTACTCCTAACCTCTTTGCCTTCTCGCTCAAAAATCACACCGCTAAGCTCCACATACGGATCGAAAACTTTAGGACTTGGTAGTATCCTTATTTCATTAGGGCGCTTTACTTTTTTCTGTTGTTCGTCTTGGGGTATGGCTAAAATGGAAGGGCTCTCTGCTGCTCTTTTGGTTGGGGAAGGAGCTAACTGGGGGAGAACTTTCTTAGAATCAAGCTCAATGAACAGGTTAATATTGTGCATTGAGCCGTTGAGCTTCACTGTTCTATTAACTGTGTAGCCATTATACTCGGCTGTTATCCTTATCGTGTCTCCGTCATTGCCAGTTAAAGCAGCAGAGAACCTCCCAGAATAAGCATAATTACCAGTTAAGCCAGAAACACAGTAGCTGTTTGCTAAGTTGCAAATCTCGAATCTTGTGCCGTCTGGAACTGGCTGAAGCTCTGGTAACGTATATATCATACCATCTATGCCCTTAGGTAATGGCAGTTCAGCACTACTTGACCATATTACAAGCAGTAGTACTACTAAGCTGATTATTCGTTTCATTTTAATGGTTCTATTGTCCATATTGTTGATGGCAAAGCCCTAAGATAATAGCCTAATGTGGGGTTGATACTGGTAAAGCCCGGCGTGTTATCGCTCGGCCACCAACCCCAATTATCAAAGTGGTTTGTTGATTCAAAACCAGTGCCATTATACATGTAGAGGCGTCTTATAGCATTAGTTGGATTACAGGCGAAGGGGTAGCTGGGGGGCTCGCCACCTGTTGGCAAACTGGCGTTTTGTATAGAGTGCCACCCTATCAGGTTCCAGCCCTCTGCAAGTTGTGAACTCAGGTTATTCTTAGTTACACTGCCGACAAAGCTGAGATTACAACTCTGGTTTGTTTCCAACCAATACCCCTCTGTTAGGTTTAGTTCTGTAAAATTCTCACTGCCAGCTGCCTGGGACCACCCTTGTGCTGTGTGGTCGCACCTTTCCCAGTTTTGAGTGCCTCTGATTAACCTGTAAATGGATATAATGCAATCAGATGGATTAGTAGGTAGAGGGTTAGGATAAGTACTTTCTAAACCAAGATGTTTGTAAGTAAGATTAACTGGCAAGCTCACCAGGTTCCAACCATTTATCAGTTGCTTGGCTATTTTTGCCAGTGTCTTGTTTGACCTCTTTGAAGCTGAGCCGCGCCTCACTCTTATTTCATAGTATCTTTCAGTGTAGTTTTTAGCAGAGGTATCAGTATAGCTTGTTTCTGTTGTTGTAACATTGGGTTGACTCGGAAAGCCACTGAAATAGTTGCTGGTGATAAATAGGTCATAGTACACAGCCCCTTCAACACTGCTCCATTCCAGTTTTGTGTCTGAACCGTTTATCGTGATATTGAATTCCACTGGATAGGTGATTATCGTGAAATTCCAGGTATCAGATGCGGCTGTGTTGCCTGCTTCGTCCTTGCAGGTTACATTCCAAAAAGAAAATCCAGTATCAAGGTTGGTAATAGTGATATTAAATGGCGTGTTATTGTAGGCAATTAAGTTGCTTGCCTTTACGAGATTGTTTATAGTAATATTGCAACTCATGTTTACTGATATGGAATCTGTTGCTGTGAAATTGAACACCAGGCTTGTTGAGCTCGTGTTGTAGTCACTAATTGGGTTATGCAAAACGATATTTGGCGGTGTTATATC
>CAYOTZ010000010.1:0-15243 GCA_964407035.1 uncultured Methanosarcinales archaeon
TTGATTTTTTTGCGTGTTGAAAAAATTTCTTTGACTCGTAAAAAGAGAAAAAGTATTTAAATGGGGAGCAATCCCCTTTGTTGTGTTTTGCAATGGAAGCTCAGACTAAATCCAGGGATTTTAAGCATATCGTTAGAGTGGGGGGTACAGACCTTGAAGGTAAGAAACAGTTACTCTATGCTCTCTGCCAAATCAAAGGCATCAGCTACCTTATGAGTAATGCCATATGCTCAATTGCTGGCATTGACAGGACAAAACTTGCAGGCGAGCTGAGTGAGGCCGAGGTAGAGAAGTTGGACGACATAATCCGCAACCCCCAAAATTATGAGATTCCGGGCTGGCTTAAAAACAGAAGGTTTGATTATGAAACAGGCCAGAATATGCACTTATTTGGACCAGATGTGAAGTTCACTGAGCAGTCAGATATTAAGCGCTTGAAGAAGATAAAATCATACAAGGGCTTTAGACACAGCAAGGGCTTACCAGTAAGAGGCCAGCGCACCAAGTCGAATTTTAGAAAGAACAAAGGCAAATCGATGGGTGTACAGCGCAAGAAGACGGGCAAGAAAAGGTAAAATGGGAGACCCAAAATTTCCGAGAAAGAAATACAAGACGCCAGGACATCCTTGGCAGAAGGAGAGATTAGAGAAGGAGGCAGAACTCATCCGTGACTACGGTATCAAGAACAAGCGCGAACTCTGGAAGATGGATACTCTCAGGAAGAGATTCCATTACATTGTTAAAAGCTCTATTGCAGACCAAAGCAAACAGGCACAACTCGAGAGACAGAAACTACTGGATAAGCTGTTTAGATTAGGCTTGATAGAGAGACCTGACGTGGACATAGACAGAGTGCTCAGCATAGAGCTGAAGAATGTGCTCGAGCGAAGGTTGCAGACACTTGTTTATAGAAAGAAGCTTGCCAATTCAATTACGCAGGCAAGGCAGATGATAGTCCATGGCCACATATATGTCGGTGATAGGAAGGTTACTTCCCCGTCCTATATAACCAGCAAAGAAGAAGAAGCCAGAATAAGATTTGCACCCAACTCACCTTTCAGTAATCCAGAACATCCAGAAATTTCCAAACAAACTGTAGAGAAAAAGGTAGAAGCAGCAGGTGCAGAATGATGAACACCACAAAAACAAAGCAGAGATGGGGTGTCGCTCATATTTACTCTTCATACAACAACACGATTGTGCATATCACAGACATATCAGGTACAGAAACGATTGCAATAAAATCCGGCGGTATGATTGTTAAGTCGGACAGGATGGAATCCTCGCCAACAGCAGCAATGATAGCAGCCAAGGAAGCAGCCCAGATAGCCAAAGACCATGGCATAACAAGGTTGCATGTTAAGATAAGGGCGCCCGGCGGACACAATGGTCCTCACAACCCTGGACCTGGAGCACAGGCAGCAGTGAGAGCCCTCTCAAGAATGGGCTTGAAAATCGGCTCTATAGAGGATGTTACACCACAACCGCACGATGGGTGCAGGAAAAAAGGCGGCAGAAGAGGTAGGCGTGTATAATGAAGCTTAAGCTGTTGAACAAGGACAAGCAGAACCTGAAGTGTCGTTTCGAGCTGAGCGGCATAGAATACTGGTTTATTAACACAATAAGGAGAATGATTGTTGAAGAGGTACCTGTGCTTGCTATCGAAGATGTGGAGTTCATAAAGAACCAGTCAGCCCTATATGACGAAATAATAGCCCACCGTCTTGGCTTACTCCCATTGAAAACAGATTTTAAAACACTTAATCTTAGAGAGGAGTGCTCATGTTCGGGTAAGGGTTGCGCTCTTTGCCAGGTAACTTATACCCTGAAGGAGAAGGGGCCAAAGACAGTTTATGCCAGTTCATTGAAAGTTGTTGGTAGCAACGCCATACCAGTTTACCCCAAAATGCCTATCATCAAGTTAGAAAAGGGTCAGGAGCTTGAACTTAAGGCAGTTGCAATAATGGGCAAAGGCAAGGTGCATGTAAAGTGGTCTCCTGGTTTGGTATATTACCAGTACTATCCCATAATAAAGATAGACAATTCCAAGTGCAAGCCAGAGGAAGCAAAGAAATACGTTGACGCCTGCCCGAGGTCAGTGTTAACTTTAAAGAACAACAAGCTCGTTGTTGACGAGAAAAAACTATTGAACTGTCACTTGTGTGGTGCTTGCGTTGATGCCTGCAGCAATGGTTGCGTGAGCATACTCCATGATGAAACCCACCATTTGTTCACTGTTGAATCGTGGGGCCAGCTCAGTTGCACTGAAATAGTGCTGAAGGCAGCTGAGATTTTTGAAAACAAGCTCAACGAGCTTGCAACCCTAATCAAGAGTTAAGTGCGGGGGTAGCAAAGTGGACAAATGCGCAAGGTTGAGGGCCTTGTCCCTAAGTGGGTTCCTGGGTTCGAAACAACACAAAATGTTGCAGAAAATCCCAGCCCCCGCATCATAATTTGGAAAATGAAAAACCCGCTGCTTGAGAGCTTGATTGATAAGCTTTATGAGAAATCAAGGAAAGAGAATATGCCGTTGTGGCGCAGAATAGCCAAAGAATTAGGTAGAGCTACAAGGCAAAAGAGGGTTGTAAACCTTCACAAGCTATCGCGCTACACAAAGCCAAAGGAATGGGTTATAGTGCCAGGCAAAGTGCTTGGAAACGGGAAGCTGCAGCACGAATTAAATGTGATAGCTTATCAGTTTTCAAAAAAGGCATTAGAAGCGATAAACGAAAAGGGCAAGGCGTTCACGATTGAGGAGTTTATTTTAGAGTCAATCAAAGCAAAGGGAATACGAATAATATGCTAAAATGATAATTATTGATGGTTCAAGGCAGGTAATGGGCAGATTGGCTGCATACGCAGCCAAGCAGGCGCTTCTCGGTAACCCAGTAACAATAGTGAACTGTTCAAAGGTCATAATAAGTGGCAATCCCAAGACAATAATAGCTGATTTCAAAAAGCGTCTTGAAATAGGAACCCCTAAATGGGGGCCATTTTATCCAAAAACACCTGCTGGTATAATGAGAAGGGCCTGTCGTGGTATGCTGCCCTGGAAGAAGCAGCGGGGCAAGGAAGCATACCACAAGATTAAGTGCCATGGTGGGTTGCCAAAAGAGCTTGCTGATAAAGAGATAACAAAGCTCGAAACAAAACTGATAAAGAATGTGGATTGGATTACACTTGGCGATTTATGCAACAGGATAGGCAAGCAAAAGGGTGCTAAATAATGTCCAAAACAATAGTTACCTCAGGTAAGAGGAAGAGGGCGGTAGCAAGAGTTGCACTAAGTAAGGGCAATGGAATAGTGAAGATAAATAACATTCCTTTGGAACACTACAGTACAGATGTTTACAGAAGTAGGATTATGGAGCCATTGTATCTTGCAGGTGATAAGACAAAGCAGGTTGATATAAACGTTAATGTTTTCGGTGGCGGGCCAGCAGGCCAAGCCGATGCTTCAAGATTGGCTATTGCACGCGCTCTTGTCGCTTATGATAAGGATCTTGAGAAAGTGTTCCTTGAATACGACAGGCAGCTTCTCGTTGCTGATGTGCGCAGAAACGAGCCCCACAAGCCGAATAGGAGCAAGCCGAGAGCCAAGAGGCAGAAATCATACAGGTGATTTTATGATTATACCTATAAGATGTTGGAGCTGCGGTAAGCCAATTGCCCATTTATGGGAAGAATACAAAGCAAGAACAGCAAAGGGCGAGCCAGCCAAAAAGGTGCTTGACAGCCTGGGTTTGGAGAGATACTGCTGCAGAGCTATGTTCCTTGGCCAAGTTGACTTAATAGATGTAGCAGCCAACTTCAAAAAGTCATGATAATTGTTATTCTTCTTTTGTATTCTTATTTTTTTTAGTTATTAGTTTGGCTGGAATTTAAAATTTGGATAACATAGTCACCAAATTGGTCATCCCTACTTTTTGGCTTTCTCAAACTCACAAAAAATATATAAATAATGCTGAAAACAAAAGTTTAAGTTCTAAAATGTATCATGTAATTATAATAGGTGCAGGGCCTGCCGGCCTTTTTGCAGCAGAAACCCTTTCAAAGTATAACCTCAGAGTATTGGTGATTGACAAAGGTGTGGATATAACAAAGCGAAGGTGTTTGATAGACAAACCGCAGCTTGGTTGCCAGCGCTGTAAATTCTGCCACATAATGTTCGGGGTTGGCGGTGCAGGTGCATTCTCTGACGGTAAACTCAACTTGAGTTCAGACATAGGCATGGATATCAACGAGCTCAGGATAACTAAGGAAGAAGCAGAAAAGCTTATCTGGCATATTGACAGGATATTCTTGGAAGCAGGCGTAGAAGATAAGCTGTACGGTAAGAGCAAGAGGGTGGCAGAATGGGTGAAACGCACAGAAAAAGTGGATTCCTTGCTTAAGCGCAACCACCAGACCAAGAAGTGTTTTGTAAAACTAATACCTGCGTTGCAGCGCCATATTGGTTCTGAGAAGACACCTCAGGTTATATCCAACATTAAAAAAAGATTGACAGCAAGGGATGTTGAGTTCAAGCTGGCCACAGAAGTTGTTGATATAAAGAAACAAAAGCAAACTTTCCAGGTTGTAACAACCAAAGGTAATTTTAACTCGAAATATCTGATTGTAGCTCCGGGCAGAGGCGGGGCTTACTGGTTCCGTGATATTGCGCACAAGCTCAACATCAAGACGAGTTTTGGGCCGATAGATGTAGGGGTGCGTGTTGAACTTCTCGCAAAGGACATGGAAGAGATAACCAAGGTGATTTACGACCCCAAGTTTATTATAAAAACGCCAACTTATGGTGACAAAGTTAGAACATTTTGCACAAACCCTTATGGTTACATCACGAGTGAGTTTATAGAGAATATGGTGCTTGTTAATGGCTATGCTTACCGTTCTAAGAAGACAAGCAACACCAATTTTGCTTTGCTATACACAATTTACTTAACAGAACCAGTTGTGGACACAACCCAGTACGGTAGGCAGATAGCGAAATTCTCTAACTTCATTGCAGGCGGTAAGCCGATAGTTCAGCGTCTTGGTGATTTGCGGCTTGGTAGGAGAACAAGAAAGGTGTATATAGCCAATAACGAGGTAAAGCCCTCTTTCAAGGGCGTATGCTACGGCGATATTGGGCTTGCTCTGAATTACAGGATAATCAACAACATAATTGAAGCATTAGACATTTTAAATCTGGTTATACCGGGCATAACAAAAGACTCGACACTGCTGTTCGCGCCAGAAGTCAAGTTCTACGATACAAAATATCCAACAAGCAAACAGCTTGAGTCATCTGTTGAAGGGCTTTTTGTTGCAGGTGACGGGTGCGGCAAATCGCGCGGTATTATTGGTGCCGCGCTTACAGGTATACTGGCAGCTAAAGGAGTGTTGAAGAAGCTGAAAGCTGCTTAAGAGTAATCGCGCCAGGTATATCCGCACTTAGTGCATCTCAAGAACTTCGTGGCTGCTTCATCAGCAGCCCTGGTTTGCTGGAGCCAATAATACGCCTCGTTGTTACCACACTTCGGGCATCTCTCTTTTGTTTTGGGCAGGACATTCGTTTCTTCAAGAACACCCTCGCGTTTTTCTTTTTTTATCACATTCGAGCTGATTTTGGCAGCTTTCAACTTTACCTTTGTCTTACATTTGGAACATTCAAGCACCCCTGGTTGCTTTGTTAGCTTTAGTATGCCACCGCACTTGGGACAAAATACCATTTTATTTCAGTCCGAAAAGCTTTGTTACAAGCTCGACAAACCATATCTTTACATAGCCGAGCCAAGGTATCCTGAACTTTGCTACCCCTATTATACGGTCTTCTGAAATACTGTCTTCACCTATCTGGACTAACGAAGTAGGATTGTGGTCCCCTTTGGTTTGGAAAAAATATGTGTTGTTTCTCTTCTCTTTAGCAACTACCCTGTGAATTATAGGATAGGGCCTATTGCTTTTGAAGACAATTATGTCGCCAAGCTTTATCTTCTCTGGCGATTTTCCAGTTATGACCATTATATCGCCTCGCTTGAACCCTTTGTGAAAGGGAAACTTTGCAAACTCTTCCTTTGTTATATTAACATGCTTCTCGTACCATTCACCACAAAGTTGCCAATACTTATCAAAGTCAATCTGTTCTGTTTTTTTGAAGCTCTTTCCGCACAGCATATAGTCTCTATAGAGTTGATTGTACAACACCCTGTGGTCCATGCTCTCACTGACAACAGCTACAATAGGGTGGGTAGTATGCATAACCAATCCTAAGCCAGGGTATATTATGAACTTTATGAGCACGAAAGCAATAATGACATTAGCAATCCAGCTCCAAATGCTGTTGCTTTTCCAAAGAAAAACCCATATCCTCTTTAGCTGACTCCTGCTTTTCATCTGAGCCATGGGATTACATAACAAATTTAAAGCTATCGGTTTTAACTTTTGGTATGGCTTTGGAGAGAGTGATAGAGGATTACGGGGAACAATCGTTCTGCAGTGTTATCCAGCTTAGATGTGGCGATAGAGCCAAACTTATTAAAGTTCTGGAGTTTGTAAAGTCGAGAACAACAGCTATTTCCAAGGTTACTGAGCTGAGAGAGGGCTATAATGTGTATCTCACTAGGAAAGGAGCTTTCCACAAGCTTATGAAGGAAATAATTAAGCATTTCGGCGGCACTGTCCAGCTAACCAAGAGATTGGTAACTAAGAACAGGCAGAGCTCTAAGCTGGTTTACAGGATGTATGCAGCACTTCGTCTTTTTGAGTATTCAAAGGGTGATGTGATTGTTTTGGCAGGGGAGCCCTGCTTGGTTCGCAGTACTGGTTTAAAGCTCGGCTTGGTGCGGCTAAAGGACAACAAACAGCTCAAATTGGACTATACTGGACTGAAGGTTAAAGAAAAATTACAACCAAGGATAGCTTATGTGGCACAGCACAGCCCTGAACTAAAGCTTATAAATCCAGAAACATATCAAGTAGATAAGCCAGTAAACAAACCAAATCGAAAACAAGAGCATTATAGCGTGGTCATCCATAAAAGCCGACTTTACATTGTTGAAGCTAAATACCAAACACAGTCAAAAGCTTGAGAGTTAGAGCCACAGCTAATGGCACTGCAATATTATCCTCTATTTTTATACCTATAAACCTTTTTTTAATTCCTTCTGCTATCACACCTGCCAAACTTGCTAAAAAAGCCGATATGGGTTTTACTATGAATAGCAAAACAGCCATCGAGCATAACAGACCAGCTAAGCTCCCCTCTAAACTCTTGCCTTTCTCAAATATCCTTGGTTTTGTTCTGCCATAGCGCATACCAACCAAAGTGGCAACAGAATCTGAAACACCAAATACAAGCAGAGATATTGCAGCTATTTGCTTTTCAAACAGCAGTATGATGAGAGCAGAGCCGAGTAGCAACAAAAAGAATCCCCAGCCTGGTAATTTCTCTTTCTGCTGCTCCCTTTCGAATTTTTCCACAAGAAAATTGGCAATAGGTAGTTTTAGCTTTTTATTTATCTGAAAAACTGCCAAGCTAAATATGCCGAGCATTATTATATATAAACAGCTGTATCCGAGATAAGCATAAAAAGCGAGCATAACACCTAGCACTAAATGTGCAAACTGCCTTCTTTGTTCCAAGTTTATAGCCATTGTAGTATCTTTTCAGAGTATTTCTTTATAACAGTTAGCTTATGTTGGTATACAACAAAGAAATGTCCTGCTAGGTAACCAATAATCGCGCCCACAATCACATCACTAGGGTAATGCACACCAAAGTATACCCTGCTTACACCCACGAGCAACGAGAAACAGAACCAGAACCACTTGAGTTTCGGAAAACCTTTATCAAGAACAGCGAGTGTAGAAAAAGCAATAGCTGCGTGGGTTGAGGGCATTGAATAACCGAGAGCACTTATCATTGCTAGCCCTGGTCTTGGCAGTAGGAAAAAAAACTTCAATAAGAAGCTTATAACACCTGCAGTTATGAAAGCCAACCACAAGGGCATAATATAGTGTTGTTTGTGTTCTTCCCAGAGAAACAATGAAGTCATAAATATAAGAACAAACACAACAGAACCAAGCTGTGTTATCCAGCCAAAAGCCAAGTTAAGCCACCAACACCTGAATCCTATAATAAAGCCAAGTATTTGCCTGTCGAAAACCAGTGTAAAAGCTAAGAAAATCAAGAGCAGCACGAACTCAAGTTTTTTGAACGCGTTTTTCATTTTAGCTTAATATCTGAGGCGTAATTCTTCCCTATAAGTGCTATTAAATATCTAATAAAGCTATCTGGCTCAGTGTATTCTCTCATCTCTTTTGCCATAAGCTTTCCTTGTTTAATGAACCAGCTGCTGTGCTTTGTTTTGAATCTCGCTGCATGCTCTTTTTGGTCTGCTCTTGGTCCCTTTACAATCCTTATCTTTCTAAGTTTTGAGCCAAACACAAACACAAACCTTGCCTTGCTCTTCTCGTCCCATTCCCAATCACTGAACATCAGCTTAAAACCATAATCTTTGCACTCTCTAATTATCCTTTTGTACAGCTTCAGCAGCTTGGCTCCAGCCACATCCCTCTTCTTTGGCAATGGCGTTGCCTCCAACCACACCAGTGGCTTACCTGGATACTGCATTTTTATTTCGTTTATGTTGAGTTGTTTCTTTTTGAAATAATTGATGCTCGGTTTGCTGAGGAACTCCTTTGCGAGAGTTATGAACTTCAACATATTCTCTCTGTTGACAGCTGCAGCAGCATTCCGTGTTTTCTGTACAGGATCGATGATTAAAAGAGGTGTAACCTTAGAGGCGTTTAGGTTAATAAGCGCCTCATCTTTTGTTCTGTAATACTGCTCAGAGTCAATGAAAGTGCATGGCTTCCACTTGGCTACACTATTAAGAAGATTTACAAAGTTATTATAGTAGATTCCGAGAATCTCGCAGACATAACCAGAAAAACCCTGGATATAGCTCTCAGCACCGTACAGCATGTTAGCTTTCAATAACCCCTTAAGCAACAGCACAGTGGATCTTCTTCCTTCATTGATGTTTTTCAGAACCCATTTGACATGCAGCGGTGATATGTCTGTGATGTTGAGTGCTTGTTCTGGTTTGCCTATCTCTAAAATAGGTATAATCTCAAAGGTCACTCCAGAGTATGTGGTTGAAAAATAATCCCTGCTACCGTGGAGACGCTCGAATTTAAATCTTGATTGGTTTAGTTTTGACTCAAGTAGCATGGATAGCTCTGA
Source organism: uncultured Methanosarcinales archaeon (assembly GCA_964407035.1). Classification (GTDB taxonomy): domain Archaea; phylum Nanobdellota; class Nanobdellia; order Woesearchaeales; family B29-G15; genus B29-G15. Next base: position 9,230 of record CAYOTZ010000010.1, read on the forward strand.
ATTCTTGTTTTTAAATTTTTTGTAATCAAACATCACGAAAATGTCTATTTCCTTGGTGCCTTTCAGCATAGTACCCTTGGCGTAAGAGCCGCCTATGAATAGCTTACCAATGCTTAGGTTTGGTTTTATAATTTTAATGAAATCTTTAAGAGCGCATTCCAGTTGGCGCTGTTCTATTTTGCTCTGTTTTAACTTGCTCAACGCTTGGTTTAACACTTTGTTTAGCAGCATAAGATTATGGCATAGAAGCTTGGTTATAAAAGCTTTCCTATATCCCTGAGAAATCACCAAAAGCTATTTATAGCTCTGACTTATTCACAAAGTAAAAGAGGTAGCTGTGATGACAAGGATAACTAAAATAATACTGCACGGGTTTAAGTCATTTCCAAAAAGAACAGAGATTCCCTTAGGTGAAAAGTTCAATGTAATTCTTGGCCCTAACGGCTCTGGAAAGTCAAATGTTCTTGATGCTGTGTGCTTTGTGCTCGGCAAACTCTCTGCCAAGGGATTGCGGGCAGAGAAGCAGGCGAACCTTATTTACGATGGAGGTAAGACAGGCCAGCCAGCCAAGTATGCATTCGTAGAGCTTCATTTTGATAATTCCAATCAAACCTTCCCTTACGAAGATAAAGAGATAGTTATATCAAGAAAAGTGCTGTCAACAGGGAATAGTATTTACAAAATAAACAACCGGAACGCTTCCAGAAAGGAAATACTTGGCCTTTTAGCTACAGCCAATATAGACCCAGAAGGTTACAATATTGTGTTACAGGGCGATATAAACAAGATTATAGATATGACTAATGAGAACAAGAGACAGCTAATTGAGGAAGTGGCGGATATTACACTTTACGAAGAGAAGAAGCATCAGGCATTGCTTGAGCTTCAGAAGGTGGAGGAAAAGCTGAAGGAAGCTAAGATAGTGCTAACAGAGCGTAAGACGTACCTTGATGAGCTTCGCGAGGAATACAAACAAGCATTGAAATACAAGGAGCTGATGGACAGGGCTGAGAGCACAAAGGCGACTTACCTTTATCTTGAGATACAGGACAAGAGTTTGAAGCTGAAGGAGGCTGAAGACAAACTCAATAACTTAAAGAAGAAAGAAAAAGAACTCTTACAGGAGATTAAGAAAACAGAAAAATGTGCTACTGATACGAATGAGAAGATTACTAAAATAAACAAGGAAATAGAACAGAAAGGCGAGCGTGACCAGGTTCTGTTGCACAAGCAGGTTGAGGGCATTCGCGTAAAGATTTCTTCGAACTCTGCAAGAATCGATTCCTGTAAGCAAGAGCTTGTGAAGTTAAGGAAGAGAAAAGAAGCACTCAATAGCCAATTGAAAGAGATACAGGACAAACTAAGACAGATACAGCATGATAAAAAGCTTGTTGCTAATGATATGGAAAAACTGAACCGAGAGAAAAAACTTATCTTAGAGCAGTTAGCAGATCTAAAGAAAAAGCACAAAATAGAGGACACTTCCTCGCTCGAGCAAGATATAGAGCTTCTTGACAAAGGCTATGAAACCCTGAACGAAAAGCTATTCAGGTTGAAAGAGGAGTATCAGCAGAGATTGCGTGAAAAGGACAGATATCAAATGGAGCTTGACAACCTCCAACAGCGCATGGAGAAACTCGCTGCTATTGAAGCTGAGAACAAAAGAGAGCTTAACAGGTTGAAGCAGCTCAAGCAAAACTACAAACAGGCAACCCTGGAGTTAGCCAAGCTCACTAACGAAGCAGCCACTATAGCACACAAGTTGGCTACAGTGCGTGATAGATTGCTCAAGGTGAGAGAGGAGCTTACAAAGCTTCAGCTGAGAAGAAACGCCATTACAGAGACAATAACTGGCAACATAGCTATTAAGCGTTTACTCGAGCTTAGAAGAACTATGAAGGGCATACACGGCACTGTCTCTGGACTTGGTAGTGTCAAAAGTAAATATGCATTAGCTTTAGAAGTAGCAGCAGGAGCTCACATAAGGGATATTGTTGTGGATAATGAGGATGTTGCTATTCAATGCATAAACTTTCTCAGAAAGAATAAACTAGGCGTAGCCACTTTTTTGCCCATGAACAAAATCGCAAGCTACAAGCCACGGGAGGAAGTGAAAAAGTTGCTTGCTGCTAACGGGGTGCACGGTCTAGCGATCGAGCTTATAAGCTTCCCTCCCGAATACAGGCGCGTTTTTGAGTATGTCTTTCGTGATACAATTGTTGTAAGGGACCTTGAAGTTGCCAAGCGGCTTGGTATAGGCAAGGCAAGAATTGTAACTCTGCAAGGTGATCTTGTAGAAACGAGCGGTGCTATGATAGGTGGTTTCAGGCGAGAGCGCAAGCGCGCCCTGAGCTTTCAGGAAGAAGAGGTATCGAAACATCTTGAAGAGCTTGAACAGGAGAAAAAGCATCTTGAAGCTCTTGCAGGTGCATTAGAGCAGAAGCAGCAGCTGACAGAAGAGAGCATATCAAAACTCAAGATGGAAAAGGCAGAACTTGAGGCAAGTATTGTTAAGAGTGAAAAGAGTTTGCACCTTGAGTCAGAGGACTTGACTGCTTCTGAGCAACAGCGAACTTTGCTTGAAGCCAATCTGAACAAGACAGAAAATCAGCTAAACGCACTCAGCAAGCAGATATCTGGGTTGACAAAAGAGCTGACAGAAAACAGAATGAAGCGTGAGAAGCTGAAACAGCAGCTTGCTGTAATCCGTGACCCAAAGGTTATAGGGCAAATGGCTGCTTATGAAGAGAAATCCAACAAGATAGAACAGGAGGTTCTTCAACTAAAATCAAAGCTGGGACAGCTTGAACTTCAGGAGAAAGAGGTGTACGGCAAGGAAGCTTTAAGTATCAACCAGGTTATGAAGCAATTGGATAAAGAAAGCCAGAGTTTTGAAAATGAGATTAAGCAAAAGACAGAAGAGAACACAAAGCTCAGCAAGCAGCTCAAGCAACAGGAGAAGAAAGCAGAGGTGTTTTACTCAAAATACAAAGAGCTGTTTAAGCAGAGGAACAAATTAAGCGATACACTGAGAGAGCTTGAGGTTAAGAAAGCCCAGCTTAGTGACAAGCTTAGAGGGAACGAACTAAAACAGAACTCATTGCAGCTTGAAAAGGCAACATTGAAGGCACAGCTGGCTGGACTTGAACAGGAATTTGAGCAGTTCAAGAACACACCGCGACTTGAGGAGAAGAGTGTTTCGCAACTCAAACGCGAGATTGCTAAGCTGGAGGCGATGATGAGTGAGCGACAGAACATAAATCTAAAGGCGCTTGATATTTACGAGCGGGTTAAGGAAGAGTATGAAAACCTCGTCAAAAAGAGGGACAAGCTACTGAAAGAAAAAGAGGATGTAGAGAAGCTTATGCATGAGATTGATGCCAAGAAGAAGGATTTGTTCCTAGAAACATTCAATGTTCTTAATGAGAACTTTAAGCGCTTCTTCTCAAAGCTCTCAAGCAAGGGTGAGGCGTACCTCAAGCTTGAGAATGAAGAAAACCCTTTTGAGGGAGGAGTTGAGATAAAAGTGAAATTGTCCAGCAACCGCTTCTTGGATATTAGAAGTTTGTCCGGTGGCGAGAAGTCAATGACAGCACTCGCTTTTATATTTGCTATCCAGGAATACAAGCCAGCCACATTCTATGTGCTTGATGAGGTAGATGCTGCTCTTGATAAGCACAACTCCGAAAAGTTAGCCAAGCTTATAAAGCACTACTCTGAGAAAGCCCAGTATATTGTTATTTCACACAATGATTACATAATACAGGAAGCAGATACCCTTTTTGGTGTTAGTATGACAGAGAACCACATAAGCAAGGTGGTAAGCTTAAGAGTATAACTCAAAAGCTTCTCAGCACACTCAGCACATCATTCGCTGTTTTCTCAAAAGAATACATACTGGCTATGGTGCTTCGGGCTGCCCTGCTAAGCTGTTCTCTTAGTGTATCATCTCTGAACAGTTTTTCAAGCAATTTTGAAAGCTGGTAAGGGTTTTGCTTTTCAAAGAAAAAGCCATTAACACCGTGAGTCACATAGTCTCTCAAATGACCCACTTTTGTTACGACGACAGGCACACCACAAGCCATTGCCTCCATCGTTGAGAGGGATGTTGTTTCTGTGAGCGACGGTAGAACATATACATCTAATGCCTGGTAATATTTCAGAATATCGTTTTTGGATTCTATCCTTATTATGTCCTTTTTTGAACTAAAGAGATGCTCCCAATCCCGCACACCAGAACCGACTATTAGCAACTTTGTGTTACCCAGCTTGGTTCTCAATCTCAGGTAAGCTCTGTATAATGTTACTAAATCCTTTTCTCTGCCAATCCTGCCTATGTAGCCCACTATTCTTTCTTTGCTGCTTAACCCTATACTCTCTTTTGCTTTTGCTTTATCTCCTGGCGGCTTGAACTTGGATGTGTTAACACCCAAGAAAACTATCTTGTAGGATGTTTTTATTCTGTTCTTCTTCATGAGCTCTGCCATCTCAAGTGTAGGCAGCATAACCAGCTTTGTTTTGTTGTAAATCCAAGCTGCGTACATCTTTGTTAAAGTGTAAACCGGGCTGCGTAGATGTTTGCATCTCAACGACCTGGAGAAAAGCTCCCATTCGACAGAATGAACATAGCTTATTACGGGTTTCTTTAGTTTGGAACTTAGGAGTATTGTGCTTCTACCTATGGGTCCTATTGTATGTGTCCACACAATATCTGCCTGCTGGATGAGCTCTTTTAATTTTTTCTTTTCTGGTTTGGCAAACACATAGTCAGCTATTTTTATCCTTGAGAGAGGAAATCTTATGAGTTTGACCTTGGGTAGTTTTGGCTTTCTGCCTTTGAAACAGGGCACTACACAGCTTGTTTCGAACTCTTCAGCCACATAAGGCAGAATTTCTATTAGAAACCTTGCAATTCCGTCCCATCTGGGCAGAAATGAATCTGAACTTATCAGCAATTGTTTCATTTTAGTTTTATGAATACCTCTGCATATTTTGTGCCGCTTTTCAAGCCTGCCAATATTGCACCCAACCAATGTGGCAGCCAGCCAAGCATCACCATCATAACGTGCTTCTGGCTCTGGAATTTTTTCAGTGCCTCAAATTTCTTTGAAATTGTATCTGAAATATCAATATACATTCTCGGTGCTCTTGTCCTACGGATATTGAAAGGGTTCCAAATATTGAATGAGTAAACCTCAATATTCTTCGCATTCTTTGTAAGCTCCAGCACAAACTTCACAACAGCGTTGTGATCTGGGTGAGGGTCGTCAAGAGAATGGGTAAAGATTTTCTTTATCCTGTACTGCTTTATAATCCTTTTTATGAGCTTCTTTTGCTGCTCCTTGTTAAGCTCATCGTATAGGTTGCCTTCCTTTAGCCCCAGAATTAGCTCGCGGTAAACACCGACTATTTGAGCTGCTTCTGTGCTTTCTTTTTTTCTTATTCTCTTCACTATGTGCTCTTTTAGCCAGAGATGTGACTTTTCACCGTAAGAGCAGACTATGCTTATGACCTTCTTTCCCTCCAAGCTATATTTTGCTATTGTGCCGCCAACACCCAGAATGTGGTCGTCTGGGTGTGCACATATCACTAGTGTGTTACCATTGTTCATTCTTCAACTTACTTGGAATATGTTTTAAAAAGCTTTCTCTAAAGGCTTTTAGAAAGCCTTTAGGTAAATAGCGGGTGTAAGCTCTGACGAGCTTAACCCACTTAGTTGCAGCAGCTTCTATTGCTATTAGAATTAAGCATAATACAGTTATAGAATTTACAGTTATAGAATGTAGCATGGGACGGCGGGGATTTGAACCCCGCAAATCTTTAAGAAAGATTTGGTAGAAACACAGCGGGTGTAAGCTCTGACGAGCTTAACCCACTTAGTTGCAGCAGCTTCTATTGCTATTAGAATTAAGCATAATACAGTTATAGAATTTACAGTTATAGAATGTAGCATGGGACGGCGGGGATTTGAACCCCGGACACCATGGTCTTCAGCCATGTGCTCTCCCAGGCTG
>CAYOTZ010000011.1:0-4325 GCA_964407035.1 uncultured Methanosarcinales archaeon
TTGTAGATAGAGGTGAGTTTGACAAGCGTCTCAGCAAGCTGAAAGAAGAGTTAAAAAAAGATATTAGCAACAAACTGGGAGAACTAAACAAAAAACAGGACGCAATTAACAGAAAGTTAAAGGAATTAGCTAAGACAGAGCAACCTAATCCACAAGACAAAGATGTTGGTAAGCTAAAAGAGTTTAATGAATTAAAAACAATAGTCGCTGAGTTAAGTGAGAGAATGCTTAAACAAAAAGATAGTGTAGAGCCGAGCAGTATTACTGAATTAAAATCGAGAATTGATGCACTAGAAATAAGCTTAGAAGAGCTTCAGGCAAGGGTAAGTGAAGAGCTAAACAAGATTATTGCATGGATTAACTATTTCAACGAGAAAACAGGAGCTTGAAATCGATACATATCCTATAAACCCTCGGTGCATAGCTGCCACAGATTACAGCATGCAGAACCTTTATCTTTAAATTCTTTTTTGCTGCCTCGCGCTTTATCTTGTCTATTGTAGCATCTGGATATGTGTTTTCTGACTCAAATGCATAGTAGTGTATTACTGCATTCTGTTTAGCGGCTGAAAAGGCACAGCTAAGAAAGCTCTCACCTATTTTGGGTAAAGGCATTACTATTCTGTCAAATTTCTCATTCAGCTTAGGAATAATACTTATCACATCACCCAGTATCAGCTCAACATTGTCGAGCTTGTTTATGTTCTTGTTGATAATAGAATAACTATGTGCTTCTGGGTTTAACTCTACGCCAACAACCTTTGCTGCCTCTGAGTTTTTAGCAATAACAAAGCAATACGGTCCTGTACCAGAGAACATTACGAGCACCTTCTCGCCTGGCTTGACCTGCTTGGCTATCCTCAATCTCTCATTAGCTAATCGACTGCTGAAATATGTCTTTTGAATATCGATTTTCAGCACAATATTATTTTCTCTGTGAATTGTTTCAAATGTTGATTCACCTGCTAAATGCTCATATTTCTGCAACCTGTACTCGCCGTAACGCTCGCTTGCTTTGCTAACTACTGTTTTTATGTTCTTATGGAGCTTTAGAATTGCCTTACCGATGAGCTTTGATTTTGGTTTCAGTTGTTCAGCTAGTTCAATAATCGCTATACTACCTACAGTGTCAAAGCCCCTTGGCAATATTTCTAGTTCTTCCTTGGTAAGCTTATCTTTCAGCAACTCCCTTAGCTCCAAAACTTGTTTCTTTTCTGTCTGGATTTCTATAATCTCGAATTTCAAGCCGCTGGGTAGTTCTTTAGAGATAACAGGAAAGCTTACATAGGACTTATCACTAAAAACAGGATAGTCCCTGGACAGCAAACCATTATTAATTAACGCTCTTTTTGTTTTTTCTGCTATGTGTTTAGCAACTTTAATGTATTTCATTTTCTGAAGAAATTATCTAGCGACTTTTGTTCTAATGAACCAAAGCTCTTTTCCAATTGTTCTAGCTTCTTGTTGACTGATTTTTCAGAAAACTCAAATTTGTTGACAAGCAACTCAAATATTTGCTTCTTGTCCGGCTTTCCCCATTTCAATTCAAACTTGTCTGTGTGGGGCGTGTTCTTGAAAATCTCGAATACTTCACGCCAATCATAGCTAAAATACTTGGACCAGTTAACCAGATTGAACAGTGTTTCTGGTTCAGGATATTTTTTTACCCACTGCAATGCCTTTTTCTGGCCTATGCCAGGTATGCCTCCTGGATTGAAGTCAGTTCCAACCAGCATAGCCAATGCTATTAGCTGGTCCAAGTTAATGCCAAGAGAATTCAGCACATTTTCAAGCTCTATGAGTTCTATATCTGTCTTTTGGTAACTCAGCTTGTCACGCTCTTTTCTTCGCCTTGTTATTGATAAGCCCTTTATCAAGCGTGGAACACCAAACAGCAAAGCATCTGTATCCTCGCTAACAACAGCAAATCCATAATCTTTCTTTACCATATAAGCTGCTTGGGCTTCGCCCTCGCTCGGAGCTTGGATTACTGGTAAACCCAATGCCTTAAGCAATGCCTTAGCACTCTCTATCATTTCTTCTGTTATCTGGGAGGTTCTTGCTGCATATTTCCTCATTGCGTCTATATCTTCTCTTAACTTCGCCTGCTCGTAAAGCTGAAGCGCCTCTTGCTTGCCCAGGGCCCGCCTGTTTCTTTCAAACTCTTTTAATTTGGGAGCTTCGCCATCAAACACAAAAGCGAGTTTTATGCCTGAAAGCATCAACTTTGTTGTTCTGTTAAAAAGACCGACAAGATGCGAGGTTATAACTCCAATAGAGGTTTTCAAGGGTGTGCCGTCTGGCTGTCTTATCGTAGTCAAAAACTGGTAGAGTATGTTAAAACTATCTACAATGAGCGTTTTACCTCTTAATGATTCAATAGTCATCGGCTTACCAGATATCAGCTCATTGAGTTTTGTGCCCATAATTCAAGCACTGTCTGAGGAGTTTTTAAATGTTTCCAATATATATATTGGTAGATAAGAAAATTAATATAAGATTGCTGGTTTGATATAAGAATGGCGCTGCGTGGGCTCACACTCGATCAACTTATACAAAATTCTGTAAATAGATATCCAGATAATATAGCTATTACATGGAAAGACCAGCAGTTTAACAATGCCCAAATTTTCGAGACAGAACAAAAGCTAAAACAGGCAAAGAGACAACTTAGGAAATTGCAAGCTAACGGATTAACAACAAGATTAAAAAGGAAGGCGCTTGAAAAGAAGATTCAGTATTATCAGCTTTCTATTGAAAGACAGAAATGGCAAGGTTTGACTTATGAGATGCTTTATGAGTATCTAACAGCTTTTGCTACAGGATTGCGCAATCTGGGGCTCGAGAAGAACGATAGAATTGCCATTCTTAGTGATAACTCGCCACAATGGCTCATCGCTGCTCTTGGTGTTAATTGGCTTGGCGGTATTACAGTGCCTCTACCTCCACAAATTCTGCAGAAAAAACCCAAAGCGCTTATATCAACAAACAAGCCACTATTAGAACACAACGAACCGAAAGCAATAGTAATAGACCAACTTTACTATGATATGATTGTTGAAGAGAATCCGAGTTTCTTTGATGATGTGGGTTCGTTGGAGAAAATCATAATAATAGAGAGAGGTCCGATGCAGGTGCGTTCCCTAGAGAAGCTGGAGGTTGCTGAGTTGGAGGATAAACTGAAAAGCCAAAATAATCTTTTTTATATGAATGAGGTTCTCCACAACGGAGCCATAACAGAACAGAGAGTGAAACCAAACAACAGTGAGAACGACATAGCAACAATTGTGTATACTTCTGGTACAACTGGCAATTCTGTTGGTGTAATGCACACTCATCGCTCGATATTTAGCAATGTGTTGTTCACAGCAGAAACATTCCCAATAGACAACAAATCAAGGATGCTTTCCACTGCACCTTTTGCACATGTGCTTGGTTTGCTTCTCTGTGGATATACTGTGTTCTACAAAGGTGCAAGGTATGTGCTTTATTCTTCTTTAAAGAATATCGCAAACGATGTGAGAGAAACAAAAACAACGCATCTTGTTAGCTTTCCACAGCTCTATACAATAATGTTCAACAGAGTAAGATCAGAGATTGATTCAGATAGATTGAAAAGAACAATGTTGCGGCTGATACCCGAACAGCTGCGTGCCAAGCTTGTGAAAGATGCAATGGGTTTTGCGACTGTGAAGTATTTTGTGAGTGGTGGTGCAAAGCTTTCAGAAGAAACTTGGCATACTGCAAAGAAGCTCGGTATCTATATTCTTGAAGGTTACGGGCTAACAGAGGCACCGGTTTGCTCGGTAACTCCGCCAAGCTTGAAGCAGTATGGCGGCACAGTTGGTATACCACTTCGTGGTGTTAACCCAGAAAAGCTGGGCTTTGCAAGTGGTGTTAACTTAAAGGATTACAGAGACCTAAGAAGAGGTGTTACTATTGGGCTGGAACCGGTTGAATTGCAGTCAAGCACAGGAGTCATAGTCACAGCTTACGAAGTTGTGGTTTCTGGTGCTCATGTCACACTTGGATTTTATAAAGAGAAAGGGAAAACAACTGATGTTATATACGAAAGTGAGGGTGAGAGGATGCTAAGAACTGGTGACTTAGGAGTTTTTGTTGACGCCGCAATTAGTGGTGTAACCCAGCGACTGCTCAAGCTCGCTGGCAGAAAGAAGAGTGTTATAGTACTACCTAACGGCAAGAATTTGGACCCTGAAGAAATTGAGGGCTTGATAACGAGTCATTGTAGTGTAGTAGGCGCCTGCAGATTAGTGGAAAGTGATGGTGGAGTGAAACTAAAGGTGATGCCAAATTATAGAGCC
>CAYOTZ010000011.1:4335-13159 GCA_964407035.1 uncultured Methanosarcinales archaeon
GATTAGAGAGTTTTATCGCAAACACAACTTGGTGCTAAGAGATCCACCAGAATTACCAGCAGAGTCAGAGTTAAGAGAACTATTGAGACACTTGATGCTTACCCGTCTGAGTCCTGCACTTGAGCATGTGCCACCTTATGTAGGACTCTCAACCAGATATGTTGAGTTGGTATCCACTGTCGGCACAACTTGGACAGGCAAGGTTAAGAGGCATTGAGTAAGGTGTTATTGTTATACTTTTAGTCAATCTCAGCAAATATGTAAAGCAGAGCCGTGGTTATGTTTAAGAGAATTCTAGATTAAAATTATCGATACCAAGGTTTTTCTAAATGAAAGGTTAAAGGCAGTCACAGAATTGTTGGTTGTATTACCTAAAGGAGTTTATAAGCTAAAAGAAGTAAGCTTTTCAAAGCGGCTTGAGCATCATGCTTTTAAAGAGTTTATTTAGTGCTTCAACTGTTGATTTTGTGGGCTTGCCAGTTGTTATGAATACCGCAGGTAAATGCTTATTGTTTGCCCGCACATATGCCTCGCTGAGGTCTGCCTCATTTACACGCTTTTTGTCTTTTGCTTCAATATAAAAATTCACATGACCAAGTGTAGTGGGAACCTTTGCTATAAACCAAGCGTGTTTGCCTTTTTTAATAATACTTTGCTGCTCTATCTCTATTTTGTGTGATTCCAAATACCTTATGACTCTAGATATAAAATCAGAAGCAGTAGTTGCGCTTTCAACAGTTACCTCTTTTTTAATCACTTCTGATTTCTTCGTCTCGTTGCTAAGTTGTGGTGCTGCCACTGGTCTCTGTTGTGTTGGTTGTTTCTGTGCAGTTGCTTGGCCCTGTTTTAGATATTTGTCTTTGATTATCTGAGTAATAGTATCCTTTGGCGAGAGATACCAACACCAAAAGAGTTCCTTTCTGCCATTGACCTCAAGCTCAAAGGGCCTAGCAAAGTCCTTTATTTGCCTTAATGCGAACCTTACAACAGGCAGCAGTGAAGCGTCTTTTAACACCATCTCCTTTTTTAGCTGCTCAAAAGCGCGACGTTCTTTCTCGTGAAGCTTGTCTGCATATTTCTGGAGCATATGCTCTTGCCCAGGGAGATAGTATAAGGGTGAACCCCCGACCTTCAAATGGGAGATTTTCACTAAACCCTTGGAAGCAAGCTCTGATAGATGGGCAGAAGCAAACAGGATATTTGTGTTCAGCAGCTTAGCTATTTCATATGGTAATACAGGACCGTGCTGCCTAATAAAGCCCAAAATCTGCTCATTTTGCATAAAGATTTAAAATGCTAGGTAACTTTATATAGTTTGTTGTTAAGAGTTTTTATAGAAATGACCCTAATAGAAAAACAGCTTTTGCTTAGCTGTTTGATAAATAATGTAAAAAATTTAAAAGATATTAGATTGAATAATAGCTAAAAGAATTATCTCTGGTTTTTATAACTTCATCCTGATTTTACTTTTATTATGAGTTATCACATTCAAACCCATATCTATAGTTTTTAGAGCCCTCTCTAATAATAGAGCAGTTTAGTTTAACAAAATTTATTGTGAGACCCTCAATAGGTTGATAAGGATAAGTTGAGATGCCAGGGATATTAACTTTTGGATGCCAACAGTATTTAAATACACAATAAGGTGTGACACACTTTAACACAATTTGAGAGCTGTTAACTAACAGTGTACCATTACCAGTTAAGAAATAATTCGGAGTATGCTTAGGAACAAAGATTTTAAAAATGGATACATTACTATAAAAATCAAAAAACTGTCTACAACTGCTCAACTTAGATATTGAACTATCTGACCAAACAATAATCCAGTGAACATTAAAAGCATCAGTGATATTTTTTATTATGCTGCAGGAACACTTTTCAATCTGTAAAGAATTTTCATACTCTGGAATGTAAAGCTTTCCTTCAGTAAATTGGAATCTTTTTGAGTCAGAAATAGGATAGGGATAGAAAGAGGTGGCAAATTCCCTGTCTACAAGCAGTGGGAACATTGCATTGTAATGTCCACCATAAATATGGTTGCTTTTGTATCCAGAGCCCTCAAGAAGTATTCTGCCTTTTTTGTCAGTATTTGTTTTTATCCAATCTATTAACTCTCTTGTTGAATTTGGCACAGTAGTGGATAGTTTTAATGACACTACTTCTGAAATAGAATAAGTCGTAAAGAGGGTAACATAAAAAATATAAATCATAACAACAAGCAGCTTCTGATTAAGCCGTAGCTTAGCAAGCACTTCTATGGAAGGTATTATAAGCAAGAAAAATGCGAAGTAAAGAAAACGCTGTGTCTGAAAGAATTTTAAAGGGGTGAGGTAACCGAAAAATCCAAGAATAATAAAAAGAATCAAAAAGAGTAAGAAATACTTTCTTAGATTTTTCTTCATAAAAAATAAACCACAGCAACCAAGAAGAAAAAAGAAAAAGAAAAAGGGATAATTTAAAATGGTATCTTTAATTTGTGAAAAGCCGTATGAGTTATGGAATAAAGGAACCGCATATATGCCATTAGTGTAATAAACATAAATTGCTGGTGGAACCAGAAAGATAGCAGCTAATAAAAATAGTATTAATCCTTTTAGCAACTCTCGTTTTGATAGCATAAAAAGAATCAACAAGAGTAAGAGAGGCAACACAGAAAAAAGATAATATGGGTGGATTAAAGCTGCGATCAAAGAGAAGACAACCCCAAGATAAAAAAATTTTGTGTCCCTTAATTCAAAATAGCGATAAAATGAGGATGCTGAGCACAACCAGATTATAATAAGGTAAAGAAAGGGCAACAAGCCATTGTAGTTTGTTTTATGAATGAATCTGGAAAAATCCCATGCAAGAAGAAAGAGCACCATACCATAAATAAGAGCCTTTCTCTTTAACCCAAAGTTCTTTAGGCAAAAATAAAAAAGGAAAATTGAAATTAGGTTAATAAAAAGCGCATACACCTTAAAAAGAACTACAGAGTCTAAAAATGAAGTCATCTGGTTGATTAGAGTTAATTCAATAAACTTTTCACCAAAAATGATTAAAAAAGCCCCTGCAGCGAAATGCTTAACATAAATTCTAAGCAGTCCAAAACCAGGATTAGCAGTAAGGAGATTGTATATATACATATGTAAAGGATAATCATCTGTTACAATTGGCTTATTACTAAATACATCCTTAAACGGTAAGAAGTGTAACACCAACACAGAATGTACTACAACAACAAGTAAGAACCCAATGTAAAAAAAAGAACTTATCTTTCTTTGGCTCAACATTTAGATCAGATAAGCCGTTGGTAAATGCTCTTTATATATCTTGTCTTTGGTGTATCACCAGCTTGGTCCATCTCTTGTTTTAATTTTTGTAATTCTTGTTCATTTAGTGTTCTACTGCAGATAACTTTATTTAGGATGTAAGCAAGCCCAAAGCCAGACAAAAAGTTAAAATAGTCTTTTTTAGTTAAAATTGATATATCCTTGCACAACTTTTGTTTCACATTTTCTTCTTTAAAACCTAGACTTTCAAGATAACTAATTATTTCCCCATAATCCGGGACCAGAGTTACAATAGTATCTGCCCATCTTAAATGGCAATAAGATTCATAGAGCTTTTCGTCTTGCAGAGGAATGTAATATTTACTATAGCGCCTTGTTTTATCAGGTTCTAAATCATACAAATGTAAGCACAACTCAGTGGAGTTAAAGCTTAGCAAGTATTTTATCCAATCCTCAATTTCATTATCTGTAAGTATTTTCAACGCTCTTCCAGCAACCAAAGTAGGATAATTTTCCCAGAAATTATCTACTCTGGTGAGATTAGCACGCTGCGCTTTCAATCTCGCTTTAACCACCTGTTTTATGCTATCTACTCTTGGAATCTGTTGAGTTGTATAGTTTTCTATAATAAGCTTAACAACGAATTTTTTTATAGCTTCCATATCACAAGTGTTTAAATCCGGGCAGTCTTGTTCAAACAATTTGGTATACTCTTTAAAGTCAAAATTTGAATCATAGAACTTCTGTTCTAAATTTTTAGTAGGTGCAATCTGCGGCACATTTGTTTCCTCACCATAAGCTTCTGGATTAAATTTAAAAATAGCAAGAATTACCAAAAATATAACAGCAGCAGCTATTAGTGACCAGAACCAAACCGCCTTGTAAAATGGTTGGCCTGCTTTTTCAGCCATACGAATATAAAGTTAGCCAAGGTATATAAAGCTTTTTCACTATTTAAAAAAGAAGACTCAACAGTAAAGCTCTTTGACTAGCTTGTCCCAGCGTGCAATGCCTTCTGCAATCTGCTCTTTGCTCGGATACCCAGTGTTGACACGAACAGAGTTATTACTCAGGTCTCCACAGAAAAAGCCAGGCACAGCCATAACACCATAATTTACTATATTCTCCCTGCTGAACATTTCAGTTCCTTTTACTGGCTCTCTGAATTCAATCCATGTGAACAATGGACCTTTTCTGTAATGTTCTACCAAACTATACAGATTATTCGTTTGTTTCACCATTTTTTCAAAGAAATCTGCCTTTTCTCTATATGATTCGCGAAGTTTTCTTATATGCTGCTTTAGGTTGAAATTCCTTAAGTATGTGGCAATAACAGCCATAGATATTGTAGGTGGGCAGAGCGAAACAGCTTGCTTTATAGCTTCCATCCTTGAGATTATCTGCTCTGGACCAGCCACAACAGCCAATCTGTAACCAGAAGCTATTACTTTGGAGAATGTAAAAGCAAACAGAACATTATCATCTTTACCATAAAGCTCCCTGCTTATCCTGTTTAGGTAAGGTAATTTGCTACTGTTAGCAATTCCAAGCTCTCCATATGGCTCATCATGAAAGATTACAACCCCGTATTTGTGGGTAAGCTCAACAAGCTTCTGAGCTCTTTCCTCACACAAATTGGTTTGATTAGGGTTATCAGAAAATGCATTTAACAAGAAGAGCTTCCCCCGTCTTATTTCTCCAAGTTTTTCGCGTTCATCTTGAATTATTGCCTCTAAATCAGAAAGTTTCAACTCCCTTTTGGATAGTGTTATTGTTTGCTCTGATTCGTTTATTGGCTTACTCTCTTGCAAAATTCTTGCGAATTCCTCAATTATTACACCTTCATTATTTATGGGAACTGGCTTTCTTATGGCGCCCACAAGGTGTAGCACAGGCAGGTAACCAAGATATGTTGCAGGGTAAGTATAGACCACATCTCCTGGATTCAATAAAGCTGTAGCTGCTAGAAATATTGCTTCTTGGCCACCATTCGTAGCGATTATCTCTTTAGGAGAGTATTCAACTCCTGTTAGCTCTTTCAACAGCTTTGTTGATTCTTCAACAAAGAAGCGCTTGCCCCTTGTAGGGGAATAGTTCAAAGCATCTCTCATGCTTGTAGGAAAATCAAGTTCTGTTTCGATACCAGTTAGGCGCCCCGGTTTAGCTTGCTCTATTGGTAACTGTTGACATTTCTGTAATTCTTCAGCTGGCATAGCATCAGGGTCTGGCAGTCCTCCAGCAAAAGAAATCACATATGGGTGCTCTTCCAGCAAGCCAAGCATCTCTCTTATAAAAGACCTCATTGGTTCCTTTTTTGCCAAGACAGCATCGAAATCAAAAACAGTGGCGGTAGTCATAAGAAACCCCCCCTAAACAAGACATCATATTACTTTGTAATATTATTGGATATTTAAACTTTATGGAAAGCTCATATCTAACAAAAATTATATATATAAAAGGAAGTAGTAAGATGGAACATGAAAAAGAGAGGACAGGCGGCAATTGAATTCTTGCTTACTTACTGGTGGGCTGTACTGATTATCATAGTAATGATAGGTGTTATGGTATATTTTGGAGTAACAGAATTCGCTATTATGGGACCAGAGGTATGCGAAGCTGAGGCTCCCTTGACTTGTATAGAGAAACCAAGTTTGGCATTGGATAGCAAGACAATTGGACTAGTAATGAGAAACAATTTGGGTTTTGACATAGAAATCTACAATTTAACCAGAATAAATGCACAGGAGGGAGGTTCATGCAGAACAATTAATGATGTCTATATCAACTATCTCGGGAGTATATATGACCTCAAATTAGAAAATGTCACCATAAAAAAGGAGCATAACTTCATAATACTAATTGATTGTTCAAAATTGCAAAAGGGAAAGACTTACTCAGAATTCAGATTGAGCTATCTTTCTAAAGACACAGGGTTAAAGCATCATTCATCTATACTTGTTAAAGGAATAGCTGGCTAACGGTGTTTCGTAACGCCGAACTTTTCGCAATAATTGTAAAGCCGACACTGAGAACACTTTGGCGAAATAGGTGTGCATGTGTTCTGACCGTGAGCTACTAAATAGGAATTATAAAGCTTCCAGAACTTCCTTGGAAGGATTTTCCTTAAGCTCATTTCTGTTTCATACGGTGTTTTGGTAGTAACCAAGCCAAGCCTGTTGCTGATACGATGGACGTGAGTGTCAACACATAAGCCAGGTTTATTAAAACCCTCTGTAAGCACAAGGTTTGCTGTTTTTCTACCAACTCCATTTAATTTTAGGAGTTCGTCAAGCGAGTCAGGAACCCTTCCATGGTATTTCTTTATTAAGTCCTTACAAATATCCTTTATTACCTTTGCTTTTCTTTTGTAAAAGCCAACAGGATAAATCGCCTTTCTTATCTGTTCTTCACTCAGTTTTAGCATCTCCTTAGGAGTAGAAGCCAATTTAAACAGGTTGGTAGTAGCTCTCTCTGTTACCTTGTCTTTCGTGCGTAAGGAAAGCACTGTAGAGATTAACACCTTAAATGGGTAGTTCTCTTTGCCTATTCTTGTTACTATCGGCTCGAAATATTGCTTATAGCTCTCTTCCAGTTCTCTCATTATTCTAACTATCCGGCACGCTTTAGCCATTAACCCAAGTAGAGTCAAACACTTTAAAAGATTAACTATTCAACGAAAACTTTAAATAAAAGTTAGCTCTGATACTTTATAAAAATTAAAAAGGAGGATGATTCAGATGTTCAAGCGTGGACAAGCTGCTATGGAGTTCTTAATGACTTATGGTTGGGCTATTCTTGTTGTGTTGGTTGTTATTGGTGCTTTGGCTTATTTCGGAATTTTAAATCCACAAACACTGTTGCCAGAGCGCTGCGAGTTACAGATGGGCTTGCATTGCAAGGATTACCTGATAAGCACAGATGCTGCTGGCACTGGAGAAATTCGTCTCACTATCGAGAACGGACGAGGGAATGATATAGTTGTTACAAAAGTTAATGCAACGTCTCAAGAATTTGGCGAATCTTGTGTTAATCAAACATCCACAGATATTCTTAATGGGGAATCTGCAGAGTTTGTGTTAACAGGTTGCACGATACCTGCTCAATACAAGGGCAAAAGTGCCAAGCATAAGTGGGAGGTCCAGATAGAGTGGCATTCCCTTGGTTCTAGCACTGCTTACACACACACTGCCGGTGGACAGATAATGGCAAGGATTGAATAAAATTTAAATACTTATTCTTGATTTTCTCTTTTGTAATGGAAAAAAGGGGACAAGCATCTATGGAATACATTTTAGTGGCAGCTTTAGTGTTGCTAATACTTTTACCAACAACTTACTTCTTTATGAAGAACACACAAAGGCAAAGCACAGAGCTAAGTTTAAGCAAACTTGACAAGCTCGGTAGAATGATAGTTACTAACGCAGAAACAGTATTCTTCCAGGGCATACCAGCAAAGCTCACTCTCGAAGGAGACATCCCAGACAATGTAGTAGATATCCTTATCTTAAACAATTGGACTACAACACCAGAAATAAACCAGCTTATCTTTATTTACAGATCAGAAGGCAAAGAGCAAGAATTGGTGTACGATTCTAGAGTGAACATAAACGGTTCATTCAATCAACGCTCATGGTCTCAGGGCCATAAAACAATTGTGCTCACTGCCAACAAAACATCAAATGGCATCCCGTTTGTTTGGGTAGAAATAAAATGAAAGCACAATCATCAATTGAAGCTTCACTAATTATCTCTTTTATGATGTTCGTGCTTGTAGCATTTGTAGCTGTCGTTCTCAAGCGAGGTGAATACTTAAAATACAAAGAGAACGAAGATGCAATACAACGACTGGCAGAACTAATAAAAAGAGAGATTGAGTTTGCAGACCATGTTGAAACAGGCTACACGAGGAATTTCACATTGCCAAGTAACTTCGCGGGTCTAAGGTACAATATAACACTGATAAACTCAACAATGCTTAATGCTAACTATTCTGAATTGGTTGTCACAGCGCTCAATACGAGCAAGAGTATTGCAGCTGTTGAGCTACTGCCAAAAAATGTAACAGGTAACATTTGTTCGGGTTACAATTACAAAAATATTATAAAGAAGTTAAGCGATAGGGTTGAAATAAGCTGTGTTTTGGTGAGTTAAAAATGAAAAAGGGGCAAGCATGGTCAGTGGATGCCATTGTCGGTGTCTTCTTGTTTATTGTAATTATGACTGGAGTGTTGTTCTTTACATTTACAAGAGGAAGCGAAGATAAGGCAGCAAATCTGGATGAAGAGGGAGAAAAGGTATATGAACATCTCGCAGGAGAGACAAGAAATACCCCCATAGAGAACAAACAGGTTGATCCCAAGGAGATTCTGCAGCTCAATTATACTGAGATAAAACAAAAATTGGGGTTGAAAGGTGACTTTTGTATCTATTTTGTTGATGAGAAAGGCAACCTAATATACCTCAATGAGAGTGGGGCTGTAACAGGAAAAGGAAGCCCGAAAGTTGTTATTAATGGCATAAGCTGCACACCATAAAATGTTGAATTTTAT
>CAYOTZ010000012.1:0-13107 GCA_964407035.1 uncultured Methanosarcinales archaeon
GATAAAAATTTAATTCGAGGCAAAATATTGAATCATAAGATATGACAAAAGAACTTAGTATCACAAGAACATGTTAGCTCAAAAGCTTTATTCTATTAATTGCATTGGATGTAGCAAATTTCTTTCCTTAAGAAACTCTGCAAGATATTCTGCTACTCTCTTATTTGCGTAAGCTGAAGGATGAGAGTCATACTTATTCAACACCCAAGGAGATTTGTAAGTGTAACCAAAATCCTTCGAATTTATACAGATTAGTTGATGCTTTTTACAATAATCTATGATTACCTGCTCAAATTTAAGTGCTTGTGGAAAGATAAACAAAATAAAGGTAATGTTATGCACCTTAGTATAATTAGTTAATCTTTCGATATGGGGAAAAACATTTCTATAAAGGGTTTCATTCACCGAATATCTTGATAAAAGATAATTGTTATACTGAGTTAAGAATTGTTTAATCATCACATCATCTATCTCCTCTTGCGTAAGGTTAAATCTTTCTCTCAGAAGGAAACGGACATTCCGTTCGACATTGCTTGGAATGTGGTCATTTGGTACATAAAAGAGTATAACAACATCTGGTGAATAATTAATCCATTTAGTAAAGAATACATCAATTTCATCCTTTGTGTCATAACCAGGGACACCAAGATTGAATACTTCATATACCCTTTGATTGCTTAAATTGGTAAGCATTCGTTCTAAAAAGTAAGCAAGGGTTGCGTTATCATCCAATCCATATCCGTATGTGAAAGAGTCACCAAGCAGGAAGATTCGTATAGTGTTATTTGGCTTTACAAGAGTGTAATCTTTACCTCTAAAACCAGCCGAATTTATGTGTGCAACAAAATAAGTTCCACTAGAACCTTTTACCTCAAAGCGATAAGTGTAATTGGGTGTTAAAACAGGAACTTTTTGATAAGACAAATTGAGCAGTTTTCCGTAATCTGCATACAATCTCCCATTTTTAAATGAAATAATAGTATCATTACTATACTGAAGGTTATTCATTCTAACAAAAGGATAAGCACCAAATAGATACACATATACTTGCTTATATAATAAAATGGTAAGAAAAACCAAAGACAATAAAACTAATGTCGCCCAGAGAAGCTTTGGTTTGCTCATGAGGGCTAAGAAAGCGTATTGGCTTTTATATCTTTCTTAGAAAAGAAACTTTCTTTTTGAAAATACTTTCGCTTAAGTAGTTTGCAACTTTGTGGTTTGCAAAACAAGACGGATGAGCATCATAGCTGTTCACCCGCCATAAAGTTTTGTTGCCTATCCCATACCCAACATCCTTTTCCAGATCAACATAAGTCCAATTAAAATCACTGGCTACTTCTTTTAGTATTTTTCTTTGTTCCAATGGCGAAGGGAACAGCACCAGAATCACACTAAAGTTATATTGTGAGGAGAGTTTATGCAATTGATTTAATGGGCCAATTACATTTTTATCAATATCATTCCCAAATCCCATCCTCCAGAATAATTCTGAATCTGATTTCAATAGTGTTTTATAGATTACTTCCCAATTAGAGATATTACACCCAGAGAGTAATCCACCGAGAAATTTATCGTGCTTGAGCTTTAGAGTTGCATTTATCAAATCCCCAGGGTGATACATTAACACTACAATGTCTGGTTTGTATTTCAGGCCTTTTTTTATTAGCCTCTTAACCTCTAGTTTTGTGTCATAAGAAAAAACACCTAAGTTCAGAGTTTCAAGCTTTGTTTCTGTTGGGTCAAGTAATTGCTGAATAAGATAAGGCAAGGTACAGGAATCATTAACTAAAGCGCCATAAGTAAAAGAATCTCCAAGAAAAATAATCCTTGTTTTATTTCCTTTTGAAATTGAATAATCTCTTAGAGCTCTTAACCCTTCACTGTTAAATGTGTGTTGATTTCCTAGCTCATCAGTTTGGATGGTATTAGTAGGAAGCACATCAACTATTGGGTCATATGGTAGTTTTAATGTAGTTAACTTAGTCAGATTTATAATAACATACCCTTTAATTAGTGAAAAAGGGTTTTCGCTTTTAGATAAACAAGAAATATTAGAATTAATCAAATCTCCAACATAAACCTTTACAAGTTTTGAAGAAGTACTAACTTTTAATGGAAAATCTTTTCCAAAGCCATACCTCCAGATAGAATATTTTTCGTAAACAATTTTAGTAACGAATAAAAATGTAACTATAATGAAGAATAACCAAACAATTCTTATGCCACTTTTATGCATAATTTTGTTTAACATAAAGAAGGATATATAAATTAGTTGCGATTTATACCAAAAACTTAGATTTCAGTGCTAGCTTTATATCATTAACAAGGTTGCCAGCCCTTATGCTGTAAATAAGACGATGGGTAATGTAGCTAGGGCTTAAGTAGAAACTTCTATAAGCTAGTTTCTCATAGTGCCTAAGTTCCTGCCAAGTTAAGTATTCATGCTTGAATACTGGCTTACCTTTGTAAAATCCATAGTCGTCCCACTTCAAAGAGAGCAATCTGTGTTGTTGCTTTAGTTGATTAAATATAGGGGTTCCTGGCAAGGGCATCATTATAGATAACTTAATTATGTCTGGCTTGAGTAACTTGGCAAAGCGTATAGTGGCTTTTATATCCTCTTTTGTTTCACCAGGCAAACCCAACATAAAGAAAGCCACTGTCTCAAGCCTTGCTATTCTACACCATCTGAATGCCTGTACAACTTGACTAAGTTTTAAACCCTTATGGATATTATCAAGGATATGCTGTGAGCCCGATTCAACACCAAAAGATAACCTATAAAAGCCTGCTTTTTTCATAAGTTTAAGCAAATCCAAGCTAACTCTATCAGCTCTAATACCATTGGTGCAATTTAACAGCAACTTTAATCTCGCTTTAATTATCAACTTACAAATCTCAGCAGCTCTCTCCATATCATTTGTGAAACCATCATCTGCAATGTGAACCTCTCTAAAACCAAAATTTTTAAGTTGCTTTAGCTCGTACACAACACGCTCTGCTGACTTGGCTCTAAAATTATGACCAAAAACTGACTTGTTACAATAAACGCAGCCATAAGGGCAGCCCCTACTGGTCTCTATTGTTGCCACAGGATTAGTTCTGCAATAAGTGTGAGGCACCCTGTAGCTGCTAACATTGATTAGTTTAAGTTGAGGAAATGGAATCTCATCTGGGGCTAGTAGCTCTCTTTGTTTGGTAAATATAATACGACGTGCTTGGTTATAGGCAATGCCAGCCACATCTTGCAAATTTTTTGCTTTTATAATTTCAAGCAATGTAAAGTCGCCTTCACCAAGCACAACTATATCAATCTCAGCTTGTTTTAGCGTTTCAGCCGGCAAGGTGCTTACATGGACACCACCTGCAACAACTAACGTTTTTGGACTAACTTTCTTAACAACCCTCGCAATTGCCAAAGCTTGAGAATACAGAGGGGTTGTAAAAGTCAAGCCCACATAATCTGGCTTTAAGCTCTTAACTTTATAGCCAACTACTTTTAGTGGCTCCTTTGACCATTGTAAGTCCAGTAAGAAAACTTTATGACCTGCTTCATGTAGAGGACTAGCTATTAACAAAAGATTTAGAGGGTAATAGTGAGGCACAGAAAACTTCACAATTGCATTAGAGTAAAGCTCTACCATTGATGGGTTTATAAGCAACACAGTTGCCATTTTAACCCTTGCAGCACCTCACACATCCTGCCCTAAGCCCACTTGTTTTAATGAACCTCCTAAATTTTCTTGCTTCAGAGCTATTAATTATTTGCTTCAAGCTCTGCTTGATAATATTACCAGCACTCAGCAAGTACGGAAAACAAAAGTAAACATCCCCATTTGGTTTTACACGCAACAAACTCCAAGGTAACAAACACTTGCTAAGATAATAGCCGTTAGAGTACCACTGAATAATCTGAGAGTCTGTTAGAAAAGGCTTAAAGAAATACCTTAGCTTATGTTTCTTACAATTCCGCTTGTAGAGCTTTATCTGTTCAATAAGAACATCAATATCAAAGTGTGGATTTGTGCTTGCAACACTACACCAAGGCAGCTTGTTGATAGCCTTCGCATCCTGACTCGTGTAGTAAACAAAATGCTGCAGACTCAAGATTTTAACACCAAGCTGCTTTGCTATACTAGGAATAACTGCAAGCTTATCATAATTCATGGGGTTTATCATAGTGTTAACCACAAGCCTTGTGCGCCTATTGTACTTGACAAAAAGCTCAATAACATTCAGCAGCTTCTCATAAACACCCTCACCACGAATCGCATCATGCACCTCTTTGTTACCATCAAGCGAGAATACAACATAGTTAATGTCGGTAGCAATAACACGCTTTACTTTGGCTTCATTCAACAATGTACCATTTGTGGTTAACCCAAAGTTTACCTTTAGCTTACCCATAAGCTCAAGCAATCTTACGGTATCGGTTCTAATAAAGGGTTCCCCTCCTGCAATGTAGAAAGATTTGCAATATTTAGAGGACTCAACAATAAATTTACACCATTCCTCAAAACTCAGCTCCTTGGATTGGGGATTAGAGTAACCCGAGAAACAACCTTCACAGCTTAGATTACACCTGTTTGTTAGCTCAATCGTGATATTCAAAGGCATGCTTGCTGTTCCTTTACCTAACATGTAATAATAAAGACCTTGAGGTAACCATTGCAAAAAATCCATTAAAGGATAGGCATGTAACCAAAAGAGGTTTATATATTGCCTCTTAATTATGTTCAGCATTCTTTCTGTATATTTTCTTGATTTTAGCGAGCTGTTCGGGATGGGAATGGTAATAGCTGCGGATTTGTAGCTCTGCTAAAACTCCCAAACCAACGAACTGCAATGCAGCAGTAAGCAACAAAAAAGCAATAACCAAAGTAGGCCCTAATTCCATACCTAAGCCATATTTAACGAGATTATAAGCAAGAAGGGCTGCACCAAGAGATGCCATTACTAACCCATACTTGAAAAAGAAATGTAATGGCCTCTTAGAGTATTTCAGCCAAAACTTATAATTCAACAGATCTACAAAACCATTAAACACTTTAGTTATCTTGTATTTTGACTTGTCTGCTTTTCTTGGCCTGTGATTTACTTTGAGTTCAGCAATCTTATAACCCTCTACAATAAGCAAAGTGGTTATAAAGCGATGCATCTCCCCATAAACAAATAATGACTTAGCCGCTTCTGATTTGTAAACCCGCAAGCTGCATCCAGGATCATGAGTGAAATCATTAGTAAGCCATTTCCTAACCACGCTCGCGATTTTTGAAACTATAATATAACACCAAGGGTCTTTGCGGTTGTAACGCCAACCAGCAACTGCATCATAACCCTCTTCTAATTTTTTTAGCAGCTGAGGTATGTCTCTTGGGTCGTTCTGCAAGTCTCCATCCATCGAGATTACAATCTCGCCCCTTGCTTGTTGGAAGCCAGTATAGAAAGCCGCTGTTTGTCCATAGTTACGCTGGTGCTCTACAATCACTACACTACTGTCTCGTTCATACAACTTTTTTAGCTCCTCAAGAGTTTTATCAGTGCTGCCATCATCCACAAAGATAATCTCATGTGAGCCAAGTTTTAGCAAGACTGGTTTGAGTTCTTTATACAATTGGGTAACATTATGCTCCTCATTATACACTGGAATAACAACAGAGTATTTCATTTTATAAACTGCTTGTACCACAAACCAAAGCACAACAAGTTCCAGAGTTGCCTTGAATAATACAACCTTGTAAGCCTGTTGAAGCTAAACAACTTATGCTGAAAGCTCTGCTTGTAATTTAAAAGCTTAACAATATGTTGCATATTAAAATATTTCTGCAATTCCTTGTTTGAGTAGAGCTTTTTGAATTCATCGTAAGGGAATATTTTATCTGTGGGTAGTATCCAACGCTCTTTCTTGGCATTAACAATTCTGCTTGGTAATCTACCTTGCATTAGTTTGCGTAAAATTGCTTTATTACGCCTCATCTCGTCTGGCAACCCAAACGCAAGCTCCACAATCCTGTGATCAAGAAAAGGTACACGCCCCTCCATAGAGTGAGCCATAAGCATCATATCAAGCCGGTAAAGATTGTCAGCAGTTAAAAAATGTTGCACATCATAAAATTGCATGTTGTAGAGCAAACTCTCATCTAGCAAAAAATTTGGCTTTAGTTTGCTCTTTAGGGGCATAGAGTAAAGCTCGCCTCTTTCTGACTCAGAAAAACAGGAAATAAGGGTTGTGTATGCCAAGCCAGCATCCTGCTGTCTATGAAAATCAGCCAAGTTCTTGGGCATGAATGGCAGATTAAGGAGTGTCTGTAGAGATGATTGGATAAACTTGGGTGTGTGTTGCTTGTGATACCAGAAAAGCAGCATAATCTTGTATTGTTCATAACCACCAAAAATCTCGTCTGCACCTTCACCAGTGAGCAACACAGTGCAATATTTCTTTGCTTCTTTTGCTAGCAGATAAGTTGGAATAATGATTGGGTCAGCAAGTGGCTCGCCAAGATGCTTTATCAATTTTGGTAAGAGCTGCAAGCAAGAACTACTAAGCTTAAAACTGTGATGTTTTAATCCGAGCTTACCTACCATAAGTTCGGCCTTTTTGTTCTCCTTAAAGTTCATGCTAAAGCTTGTCAGCATGCAACCCAAGCGGCTAACATAATAAGCTACAGTGCTAGAGTCTAGGCCGCCTGAGAGGAAGATACCAACTTTAACATCACTCTGTAACCTCAGTTTTATAGAATCCTTAAGCAAGAGATTGAGCTCTTTGAGAGCTTTCTGTGGTGGTTTTGGTTTAATTCGCCAGTATTTTCTTAATTCTAAGTTATCATCTTTAAAAACACCATAAGTTGCTGGCTCTAAACGATTTATACCTTCAAACAAAGTTTGTTGGCTAGAATTATAGCGGAAAGTAATGAAGCGGTCAATAGACTCCAAGTTGGGTTTTGGTTTAACCAGTTTGGTGGCAAGCAGCCCATTAATCTCAGAAGCAAAGAGCAGTTTGCCTTGTTCATAGTAATAAAACAATGGTTTTATACCCAACCGGTCTCTTGCAAGAAAGAGCTTGCCTTGTTTGAGGTCAAGTATTGCAAAGGCAAACATGCCATTTAGCATATCAAGCATCTCATAGCTACGTTCTTCATACAGATGAACAAGCACTTCGGCATCTGTCCTGGTTGCAAATCTGTGCCCTTTGTTAAGCAGTTCTTTTCTGATCTCCTTGTAGTTGTAAATCTCACCATTGAACACCAACAATAAGCTTTTATCCTCGTTAGCGATGGGCAATTCTATCTTGGAAGTATCTATAATGCTTAAACGGTTCATACCAAGTCCCAATCCATTCTTGTAGAAGAAACCCTGCTGGTCTGGACCTCGGTGCAGCATTGCCTTACTCATCACTCTCAGCAGTTTGCTATCATTAAAACCCACAAACCCAAATATACCACACATTATGCCAGTTATGTCAATAGGATTATATAAATGTATTGAGAGTTATTTCTCAACTATACACTTGCCAGCCACAAGCACATCTATCCCTGTTTTCTTAAAGCAATTATATGCATCCTCAATATTGCATACAATCGGTTCGCCACGAACATTAAATGAAGTGTTAAGCAAAACAGGCACGCCTATAAGTTTTGAGAACTCCCTTATAAGCTTGTAGAATCTGGGATTAATTTCTTTATCAACTGTTTGGGGCCTGGCTGTCCCATCCACATGCGTAACCGCTGGTATAATCTTTTGTTTCTCTTTCTTTACAAAGGTGGTGTATATCATATACGGAGCATCCTTACCAAGCTCAAAGAATTCCTTCGCATGCTCTTTCAATACTGCTGGTGCAAATGGCCTGAAAGCTTCCCTATGCTTCACCTTTTTGTTAACAATATCTTTCATTCTCGGGTTACAGGGATTTGCCAATATGCTACGATTGCCTAATGCCCTTGGACCAAGCTCCATCCTTCCCTGGAACCAACCCACGATCTTGTTTTCAGCCAGATACTTTGCCACAATCTTGTATAATTCGCTCTCTTTATATTTAGTGTAAGCTACACCTCTCTCTTTAAAGTAGTCCTCAATTTGTTTATCACTGTACTCAGGCCCATAATACAAATGGTTCAACTCTTCTCTCTTTTTATTCCCCAGAATGCTATGCCATATGTACTTAGCAACCCCAATGCTGCCACCATCATCTCCAGCAACTGGCATAAAGAAGATATCTTTGTAGTTGGCTTCCCTTAACAACCTCCCATTTGCTTTACTATTCAAACCCACACCACCAGCAACACACAAGTAATCTGCGTTTGTTAAACGCTTCGCGTATCTTGCAATGAGTAACATAATTTCCTCAGTAATCTTTTGTAAAGATGCTGCCAAATCCATATCCCTTTTTGTAATCTTAGCATTTGGCCGCCTTGGCTTTCCAAATTCTTTAATAAACAAATTTGAATACATTCGTTGCCGCCATTCAAAGTCAAAGTATTTCATATTCAGCTCAAAGCTTCCGTCTTGATTAACCTTAATCACCTTCTGTTTCAGTTTTGCATAGTAGCTTGGCTTACCATAAGCAGCCAAGCCCATAACCTTATATTCGTCATTGTTCACCTTAAAACCAAGAAAAGCAGTGATAGTACTGTAAAACAGACCCAGGGAGTGAGGAAAGTTAATCTTTCTCAACGGAAGAATGTGGTTGTCTCTACCAAAATAAATGCCAGTGCTCTGCCACTCGCCAATACCGTCAGCTGTAACAATTACTGAGTCGTGAAAAGGTGAAAGAAAAAAGGCAGAAGCAGCATGACTAAGGTGGTGATTAATAAAGTATATTTTCCCATTATACTTTAGCTTCTTTCTGAGAGTGCTCGGTAATCTAAGCTTCTTAGTCAGCCATTCAGGAAGGGCTTTATAAAACATCCAGAACGATTTTGGATATTTTTTAACTGCTGTCTCAATTATTCTGTCAAACTTCAATAATGGCTTCTCATAAAAACCAACATAATCCAGCTGCTTTGGAGTTATTCTTGCTTCTCTCAAACAGAAGTTAATCGCATTTATTGGAAAGCTGTTATCATGCTTCTTTCTTGTAAAACGTTCCTCTGCAGCTGCTGCAACTATTTTTCCGTCTTTTAATATGCAAGCTGCAGAATCGTGATAATAGCAAGATATCCCAAGTATGTACATTATATCTGCCTCTCGTAGTTCTCCTTTTTTTGTTCAAGCTTTATCCAACCCTTCTCACTTTTTTTAGTAGAAAGCTTATATACAATAAAGGATAATCCAACTCCGAAAAAGTATATTGCTAAGATTATCACAAAATTTATCAAATTAACAAGAAATGAATTCAATTTTGTGATTAACTTAATGAATTTCATAGTAATGGGTATACGAAAACAGGTATAGGAGAAGCAGTGCTAAAGAAAATAAGCAGCCCTAACAGCACTATAAATATGAGCAACGGGATTATCCACCATTTCTTATTCTCCTTCAGAAAAGCATAAAGGTCCTTCAAAAGATAGAATCGTTCTGCCATACTAATAACTAAAAACAACCCATATATAAATTTTTATTCAGCTTTTTTAAAAACAGAAAGATAATTGCTTTTATTGATAGAATTGTTAACAATAGCAATCTCAGAGAATTCTCTATAAAAAGCATCTCTTTTACTTTTGTTCAGTTTAAGTTCGTCATAAAATTCCACAATGACTTAGAGAACTTCCTACCCCAAGGGTCGCTTGGTTTCATAATCAAGTAATCACATCTGCTTAAATCTCCAACTTGAGAATATATTTTTATAATCAATATACTTTTGAGACAATATATGGTTGGCATACTCATACCACTTGAAATAGTTTCCTGTGCTACCCTCACAACTGTGAAGGATACAGATTCTGTTCGGTTTTGATTTATCAATAGGTTCCAATATATCCTGAACTTCATAGGGATTCAGTTGAGAGTATAATCTAATCCACCAGTGGTAGTGTAACCTTAGAAAATTATAACACAATTCATAACAAGGAGTTTTGAAATTTAAACTTACAATATATAATAATAATAGCAACAAAAGAGCAGCAAGAATGAAAGCACGCAGTTTATGGTATAGTAATTAAAATATTATGAAACCTATAAAAGGCAGTAAAAAACAAAAATTGGATAAATATGCCTGGACTCCTTATTTTTCATAAACCAAACCCATGTAGATTGTTACAAAAAACGCCCCGGCCAGGATTTGAACCTGGGACCTGTCGGTTTCTCCCCCATTCAAAAGCTAACAGCCGACCGCTCCAACCGCTAAGCTACCGGGGCTTGCCATTAAGAACTAAAATAAGATTTATAAGGATTTCGGATAAATGTATAGTATGAAATTTAAAGATTACACATTCTAAAATTAACTAAAGAACAGGCTCATTCCATAAACTTTATATAATCTATTCAGAAAATATTGATTAATGAAAAAAAGCTTGTTTTTCTCAATAATAATAATCTTGTTGAGTTACCAACTAGCCAAAGCTGCTTCTACAAGCACAAGCAACTACAAAGCTCAAATAATTGTTGCCAGTGGAAGTAATTTGGTTAACACAACAAACTATGCAGTCCAGACAGTAATAGGTGAGCCAATCTTGGGCATTACCAATACGAGCAACTATAATGCATGGCTCGGTTTTTTTTACGGTGGATATTATTTTTCAAATGACCCGCCAGCAACTCCAACACTAACATTACCATCCAGCGGTTCAAGGCAGATAGGCAACTCTGTTACTTTGAACTATACTGCTACTGACCCAAATTATGACCCACTAACTTATTATGTTTATGGAGATACAAACACAAACCCAACAACTAACATCTACACTGGTTCAAACAAGTACTATGTATGGTCAACCACAGATGGCCAAACCTACTACTGGAAAGTTAAGGCTTATGATGGCAATGAATGGTCTGGTTTCTCTGAAATCTGGAACTTTACAGAGAACACTAAACCAACACATGATAGCCCAGTAATCACTCCAAGCAATCCACAAACTCTGGACAACTTAACCTGCACTCCTCAAAATGGTTATGACGCAGAAGGCGACTCCATTACATACATTCATAACTGGGAGATTAATAGTAATAGTATTACTGTGTTAAATATGCCCTTTGATATTAATGCAAGTATCAAGAACAGGAAGGTCTTTGATTATTCCGGGTATGAAAATAATGGCACAAACCACGGGGCAAAATGGGTTAGCAATGGCAAAGTGGGTGGTGCTTATGATTTTGATGGCAAGGGGAATTATATTGAAATTCCAGATTCAAGTTTATTTAATATCTCAAAAGAGATTACCTTAATGGCTTGGATATACCAAAAAAGTTTGAGTGGGACTTATAATAAGATTATTTCAAAAAGGGATCACTCGAATAATTTTTGGTTTATCGCTACAAAAGCTAAAGGGCTTTATGCTTGTGTTGGGAATGGTAATTATCAATGTACAGATGCTTATCCTATAACAAATAATGAATGGCATTTTGTTGCTTTTACATTCAAAAATTCTGAAAAGATTCAAAGGGTTTACTATGACGGTGTTGAAGTGTTAGCAAAGTCCACAACTGCTCAATTAGTAAATTTCACAGCAAAAGTCAGTATTGGAGCAGACATTCAGGGTACTGTAGGATTTTTCAACGGTACGATTGATGAGATTAAGGTCTTCAATAGGTCTCTTTCAGCTGAGCAGATCTATCAGTTATACCTCGAAGGGTTAAATCAGTTAACCACATCAAAAATTGTGAGCAATGAGACCACAAAAGGTGACACCTGGCTCTGTGAGGTAACAGCCATAGACGGGTATGAAGCAGGCTTAACAAAATCTGATTCAGTTACCATAGGCAACACACCACCCTCGAATGTTATGTTAATAGCGCCTCCAAATGACACTGTTACTTATAATAGGACACCTTTTTTTAACTGGACATCTGCAATAGATGTAGATAATGACCCCATTACTTATCATATTATGATTGCGACAGATCCTAACTTCAATAACCTTGCCTACAACATAACTGGGATAACCAATACCAATTATATACCCTCGCCAGTGTTGAATGTTGATACAACTTACTGGTGGCGTGTAAGGGCGTATGATGGAGCAGATTATGGAGAATACAGTGATACATGGAATTTCACATGCGAGTCCTATCGTTCTATAAACCTAAGCAATACTTATATCTACTTAGGAAGTTTAAAGCCGGGTGAAGTAAATGACACTACAGACAACAACCCATCACCATTCATAGTAGAAAATATTGGTAACATTCCAACAGATATAGAGATAAAGGCAAACGAAAGCTTATTTGTTAAAGCAGGGCTCGGAGAGCGTTATTTCCAAGCAAAAGCAGACGAATACGAAGCTAATTGCTACAATCCGGCTACCACAAAAACAACATGGATAAACCTAACAGATACCTTCCATGGTTTGATCTCTGAGCTGGAATGGAACCGCTCAAAAAATGAAGCTGAGATCGAGATAAGAGTGGAAGTGCCCCAGTACGAACCTGGAACAACAGAATCCGAAGCAAAGGTAACGGTGTATGCAACATGAAATGGCAAATAATTTTAGTGGTTATATGCTGCTTTCCATTAGCATCAGCTCTGGGTGTGGCGCCAGCTAACACCAAGTTAACATTCTTCCCAGATTTCAGCAAGAACATAACTGTAAAGGTTGTTAATAGTGAACATATAAACGCTACTGTAAGATTAGAGAAGCAAGGCGGGCTCTCAAATTTCATACATCTGCACCAAAACCAATTGGAGCTGAAGAGCAATGAAAAATACTCTAAGTATTCCTTTGAGCTAATATTGCCAAAGAGATTGAGTTACGGCACTCATTATAGCAGCATAGTTGCTCTGCTTGAACTGCCAGGAAGGGGTATAACAAGCGAGATAGGGGTTGCGCACAAAATTATAGTGAATGTGCCTGCGAATTACAGTTATGTAACTGCAAAGCTAAATGCAACCTTAGGAAAGCTAAAGATAACTTTCAAGAATCCAAGGGTCAGAGAAGCTGAGATAACCTACAAGCTGGAACTGTTTGACAATAACATCAGCATCATAAGCTACAAGAATGACACAATAAGAGT
>CAYOTZ010000013.1:0-12672 GCA_964407035.1 uncultured Methanosarcinales archaeon
TTCAGGTGTCCTTTGCTGGTATTGTTCTAATCGTATTTATAAATGTTGCGTATGACTATTTGAGTGTAAAATATACCCTCCTATTGTCTTTACCCTTGTTCTTAAGCTCAACAATCTGTATCTCGCCTATCTCAGATGTATTGGCAACGTGAGTGCCACCACACGCCTGCTCATCAAACCCCTCTACTCCCACAATTCTAATTGTCTTCAGTGTAGGTGGCAGCATCTTCCTCAGCTTCACAAGAGCCGGAATCTTGAAAGCTTCTTCTCTCGGCAGAAACTTTACAGTCACCTTTCTCCCCGAAGCTATAAGTTTGTTAGCTGCAGCCACGTAATCCTGTATTGCTTCTTTGTCGAAATCCTTTAGCGCGAAATCTATTCTTGTTTTGTCTGCACCTATCTGGTTGCCTGTAATCTCAGCACCAGTAACATTATGTATAACAGTAGAGAGCACATGGCAGGCAGTGTGGTATCTCATAAAGAGGTAACGCCTTTCCCAGTCTATCCTGCCCTTTACAGTTTCGCCTTTTTTTAGCCCCAGCTCTTTAACCCTGTGTAGCACCCTGCCCTTGTCTTTGAAAACATGCGTAATATGGTATATCTTACCATAGCAAGTCAAGGTGCCTGTATCACTCGGCTGCCCGCCTGATTCTGGATAGAAAGCTGTTCTGTCTAATTCTACTGCGTCATCAACAATGTCGATCACTTTTGCTTCGAATTCTTTGAGGTACGAATCCTTTAGGTATAATAGCTCTGTCATTTTTTCTTCAACCTCTTTTGTTTTATCCAATAATAATTAACAGGGTTTTTTATTTTTTTGCAGATTTTATCCGGATGGCACACACCAATGTCCAAGTAATAACCCGGCTTGTCGCAGTTCGGTGGCAGCTTAACCTGCTTCTGTTTCTTGAAATGGTAAAGGTAAGACCTCACAAGGTTTTCTTTAAGTGGCGGCTTGTTTGCTTTGTTCCACTCTAAAATAAAGGCTTCAATCTGCTCGTAACTCCAGGACATGTTCTTAAGAAAGTTCAGCAGAATAAAGAGGGAGCGCTTTCTGCCATCCTCCAAGCCATTAAGTATCCCATTTATACAAGGTGGGAAGTATGTGCTCGGGACTGGTTGGCTTGGTAGCTTGTACTCTATGCTCCGGCCTGTGCTGCTAACAGAACCAATTTTGAAATCAAAGTCATATGCCTCGAGAAGCAAACGCGCCCCTTCTGTTTGCTCGGCCTTTGAATCGTCCAAGAATTTTAGTTGCTTCCCAATTATAATTCTTTCAGGAGCTGCTGATTCTCTTTCAAAGTCATTTAATTGCGAAACTTTTATGGGTAAGCTAACAAGTCCTGATTTCTCATGTAGCGAGAAGGGCATTCTGTAAAGGTGCCTAGAAGCTATCAACACTGTATCTATTTTTATCAGTTGATTTACATCAAAGATTTCAATGGGGGGCTTTTTTGAGCCGCAGTGCCTGCATACAAATTCTGTGCCAAGCAGTTGCTTGTCCATTATCTTGTTGCATCTTGGGCATATCATATATGGCTTGTCTTTATTTTCAACAACATAGTAGCCGCAGTGCCTGCATATGAACTCCACTTTTTGCTTTAAGCTTTTAGCCCTAGCATGGCAATCAGCACAAACTGTTATGAAAATCTCTGCTTCTGATTTGTCGAGATATTTGGCTATTCTCTTTCTGTCTGAGTTATCAAGCTCGTTCAACATTTCCTGTTCAAGCAAGTATGAAATATAATTGGCTATCTTTCTTGGCGCTTCTGGAAACAGCAGCGCTATTGGTTTGCGGTTGAACCTTTTGGGAAAGGCAGAGAAAGGGACGCCAATGTGAAAACCCTTGTTACCAGAGAACTTAACTGAAACAGAGTTGATGCTGCGAGCTTTTAGTAACTCTGCTACTTTCATCGTGATGCGCTTTGAATATTCCCATATTGGACAATCAATATCAATTACCAAGTCCCAACCAATCCTCAAATTATTAAGCTGCTGTTGGCTTGTAGCTGCTTTGAGCAATTGCGGGTTCTCCCATAGCTCCTCTGAACAATGAAAGGATGTAGCACCTTTCTTGGCAAACTCAAGAACATCTTTAGGGAATACCAAAAGCTCGGGCCTGGTACCGAAACCTCTCTCACCGTACTTGACTCCTATCTCGCGGTGTGAGGCAGAGTCAACTATTGCCCGCTGCACTTCTGGCTTCTTGTACCACCTCAGTGCAGTGCCTATATCAAGCATGCTCTTCTCCTAATGAATTATAACTTATATAACTTTGCGTATATTTTGAGTTATACAAATGTTTATTAACTAAGCCAAAAATAGGTAACTAATGCCACGCTGGATTGTGGTTTCTGGCGGTGTTTTATCAGGACTTGGTAAGGGTGTGGTGTCTGCTTCTATTGGCAAGCTAATAAGCAACTACCGGGTAGTCCCGATAAAGTGTGACGGCTATTTGAACGTCGACCCGGGCACTATGAATCCTTTTGAACACGGTGAAGTGTTTGTGCTTGATGACGGTGGTGAAGTGGATATGGATTTCGGACATTACGAGAGGTTCATTGGTATTTCAGCAAAAAAGGATTGGAATCTTACGTCTGGAAAGGTATTCTTGGATATAATCAAGAGAGAAAGAAACGGAGAATACCTTGGTAAGACAGTCCAGATCATACCGCATGTTACAGACAGCATTAAGAATAATTGGAAAAGTATAGCCAAAAGCGAAAGAGCAGATGTGGTGATAATAGAAATAGGTGGCACTATAGGTGACATAGAGAACCTTATTTTCTTCGAAGCAGCAAGGCAGCTCAGGTTAGAAGAGAAGTATCTCATTTATGTCCATGTTACATATGTCCCTGAACTTGAAGCTGTTGGTGAACAGAAAACAAAACCAACCCAGCAATCAGTTACACTACTACTACAGCGGGGTATACAACCAGATATAATAATCTGCCGTAGCAAGAGAAAGCTGAGTGACAAAGCAAGGAGTAAAATAGCGCTCTTTGCTAATCTTAGCAAGAAATGTGTCATCAGCGCACCTGATGTAACTAATATATACGAACTACCCCTGATTTTCAAAGAGCAAGGGATAGCAGAAATTATCTCGAACAAGCTTGATATGGACGTCTGGCCTGATTTGGATAGATGGAAAGCTCTCGTAAAGAATTTGAACAACACAAACAAAAAGCTTAAGATAGCAATCTGCGGTAAGTACACTGAATTGCACGATTCATACATAAGCATCAAAGAAGCACTAACCCATGCAGGGGCTGCTCTATCTGTGAAACCAGAGCTGAGCTTCATTGATACCAGCACGTGCGACTTAGAAGAAGAACTAAGAGGCTTTCATGGAATTATTGTGCCTGGGGGTTTCGGTAGTCGGGGAGCAGAAGGCAAAGTTAAGGCAATAAGTATTGCAAGAGAAAACAACATACCATTTTTGGGACTCTGTTTTGGGTTCCAGCTTGCTGTAATAGAATTCGCAAGGAATGTTTGCGGCTTAGCAGCTGCTAATTCCACAGAAATAGAGCCAAAGTGCAGGCATCCTGTAATATTCCTGCTACCCAACCAGAGAGGCATAAAGAAAAAGGGAGCCACAATGCGCTTGGGTGCTCAGGAAATTAAAATCAAACCAGGCACAAAAGCTTATAAGCTAACAAAGTCAGGAAGTATTAAAAGGAGATTCAGACACAGATACGAGGTAAATCCCAAGTTCGTGCCATTGTTGGAGAGCAAAGGTCTTGTGTTCTCTGGTACGAATCAGGATGGTAGTGTAATGCAAATATTAGAGTTACCAAGCCACAGGTTCTTCTCAGCCACACAGTTTCATCCAGAGTTCAGCTCCAAACTCGAGCAACCAGAACCATTCTTTTCCGGCTTCTTGAGAACATGCATGGAATAGAAGATTAATGTCATAGAAAACGCAGTTGTTTCATGTATTCAATTACAGATATTTAAGTACACAAAACTCTTTTTCTCGTCAATACAATTAAAGTAAAAAGAAAGGGATTAAAAAGTTTAAATCAACCCGTTTATATATAGATAAACAAATGGCAGTGCAGCTATCAGCCCAAATGCTGCTCCTAATGCTATGGTCATTCCTGTAGAGAGGGACGTTGCAGCCATACCACCGAACAAGCCGACAATGAAATTATATGCGCCTAATATAACACCGGGCGCAAACAGTCCAATAATTGCACCAAGAATCATTCCTCCTAAAACTATCCAGTTTGAAGGTCCCATTCTGTCATTTTTGGGGTCGCATTCATTACCAATGCCATCTTTGTCCTTATCTTTCTGGTCTGGATTGGCAATCAAGGGGCAGTTGTCTATAGTGTCGTTAATACCGTCTCCATCATCATCACCATCGCAAGCATCACCCAATCCATCCTTATCTGTGTCCAACTGTGTAGGATTATTAACAAAAGGGCAGTTGTCTACTAAATCGCCAATTGCATCATTATCGTCATCCTGGTCACAAGCATCGCCCTTTTCGTCTAAGTCATTGTTCAGCTGGTCTGGGTTAGCAAGCAGGGGACAATTGTCATTTGCGTCTGTTACATTATCATTGTCGTCATCATCATCACAGATATCACCCAAGCCGTCATTATCTGTGTCCTCTTGTAAAGGATTAGCTACTGAAGGGCAGTTATCTTGGTCGTCGTATATACCGTCACCATCTGTGTCTACGGCGCCAGTGCCATTGCCTCCGCTAGAACCGCCACCACCGCCGGGTGTCCATGGCTGATTTGGTATAGAAAGCTCAGACCACATTGGACCAAGACAGCTCCAAGTGGAATTGTAGATGTAACGCATTTCCCCTTCATCTACGCAACCATCTTCTGAAGAGCATTCATTACCGTCACCTTTACAGCAGTGCTTAATTCCGGCCTCTGGAGTTAAATTTGTCAAAGGAATATTGTAAGGTAAGCAAGTTAGACCTGGCTCACATTGTTCACTGGCATTACACTGCTCGCCGTGGCCAAACTTTGTTGTGTTGCTTGTTAAATCAGACCAAGAACCATTGTAGCAAGTATAGTTGTAAAACTCGCCACTAACATTAATACTGACTATACTCCCACTTGAATAACAGCTTGTCTCGTTCGTTGACCTATCGTAAAAAGCACACTTTGTAACTGGGCAGCAAACATACCAGTATTCATCTAAGTACGCTGGCTTGCAGAGCAAATCATCTGAGCAAACACCAAACTGGACAAGAACAGGCTCCCCTTCATAAGTTACATCTCGCTTTACAGCACATACATCCCCAAGCAACAAACTCGTATTAGAGTTTATCCATAAGCCATCGTAGCACATGAACTGAGTGGCATTTGGAAAGGGTTGAGAAGTGCTCGCTACGCAAGCGTCATAACTCTCATTTGCCTGGATAATCTCAGCTGCACACTCGCTACGGTAACAGCACAAACCTCGAGTAGTATAAGCCAAGCTTTCGTTGTATATATAAGCTACACGCTTACAGAAAACTCGCGGGTCTGAAATATTGCTTGGATCGCAATTGTTGACTGTAGTTGTGTAATTACAGAGTTCTGCGTGGTCTAAGGGAAAAGGCAAATAAGCAGAGCAAGCAGTCAAATTGCAACTCCCAATATTAGCTAACGAGAACCAGCGCTCTGTCCTTGGATTGAGACATTCAAACCTGCGCAACTGCTCAGCTGTTACATTTGTCCCATTGTACTTGCAGCAACAACCAATCTCGCAATAGTCAGCAGTGGCGACCACGCTTGTGTTCAAGACAGCACAAATGCTCTCGTTGTTTGTGGGATAAAACCAATCAGCAAGGCAACTGCTCTGGTCAGAAGGACCACGAATATCGGGATTACCCGAGGTGTAAGCAGATGTGATATTATCCAGAGGGCAGCAATCAGTTGCATTAACAACAAAGCTGCATGTGTCTGTGAAAGGGTTAAGGCAACAACCTGAATCAGCACTTCCATAATATAATATGGCTAGAAACAAAGCAAGTAACATGATTAGTTTTCTCATTTTTTATTCGCCTCCTTTGACTGGCAATGTAAAGCCATTATCATATTTATGCTATATAAAACTTTCTAAAATTAGCCCACATTTATCGTTTGAGAAGCGCTCAAGCCGTGTGTATCACTAATAGTGAATGTTACTGGGTAGCGCCTATCTAATTTTTCAAACTTCACACCCCATACCTGTAGGTTATAGTTTGAACTATTTGTATAGATTATGGGTGAACTTGGATAACCAGAAATACTTAAGCTGAGTTTGTCAACTTCATCCTTGTATATGATATCTGGATCAGTTGCATTTACAATGTACACAAGCCATAACTTATTAGACACATTTAACTCGCCAATAAATGTCACTTGTATGGTAGGAGGGTGGTCAACAAGCTGTAATGAAATATTGAGATAGTCATAATACTGGCCATCGCTAAATCTTATCAAAAGGTAATTGTCAAAGTAAAGATTAGTCCCCTTGTATTGACACTCCTCATTCCAGTTACATCTAGCTGTTTTGAAGTCCCAGTGCAGTATATCATCATCTGGGTCGAACGCTTTTCTGTACCTCAATCCGTATAGAGAAGTATAAGCATACCATATACACTCTATTGCTTTTCTGCTCATTTTTTTACCTATGCCGACGCTCAATCTCGGGCTATCCTCCCAGGGATTGTCTCTGGGGTTAATCAAAGGGCAGTCCACTATTTTTTGCCTCAGACCAGGAACTGTATCCAGGTTTTCATAGTGGATATATGAAATAGCTGGTTGTGAGTTCTCAATTACTGTATAAAACTTGTAGTGAATCATCCCGCTTGAATTGATAACTACTGATTTGGTGTCCTCAACCACAAGCAGGTCTGCTTTGCTCTTGACATCTCTGTAAAGCGTATAGTTTACTCCTGTAACACCCCAACCAGGATTCAGAATATCAAAACTGAAATTCTTGGCTTCGTTGTTTAATAGGAAATCAAGTAATCTGTACATGGGCTTTAATCTTATCTTCGTGTTGATAAAAAACTCGATAAGCTTTTTCATTTGCTTGTTGTCCTTTTTTATTATAAGTGGATAATTCATTCTTGCATAGACATAGTCCTCAGCAATTATAGGCTCAACTACCAGTGAGCCATTAGGAATAACCTTCAAACCTGACTCGTTGAATGCGCCAAAATCCAAACAAGAAGCAATATTTTTCTCTATGTAGCTCTTTAGATTAGAGTGGATGCTCTTTGAGCGCTCAATAAAGTTCTTAGTCGGCGATAAGCTTCTAAACTCAGGTGTGTTCGGATAAAGCCGTGGCAGATTGTATGCATTGAAAAGCCGAATATAAAAAGGATAACCTGGTGGGGGTCTGCTTTCTTTTTGCTCCATTGTAAGCTTGTCAGACACTGTGCTGACAAAGGGAAAAGCATAAGAAGGACATCTCTCAGGGTTATAAACGGTGCGCGGGTGCCAGGGCACACAGGAATCGCCAGGTTGCCATTCCCCTGCTAGTATTCCCTTCATTATATATTGCCCGTTGTAATCAAAGACATAAGATGTATTTTTGTATTTATCGCTTGTCAGACCTTGCTGGGAACTAAAGATTACACCGCCTTGCTTACCCAGAAGCAATAAGCCGCGTATTGTAGTATCCAACAAACAGCGGTTGACAAATTCTTTTACTTTCTGTGTGTCCAGGTCAGTCAGCTCATTGGGTTTTGGTTTTTCCTTATTTCTTGTTACATCTCTGAGAAGAAAAACAAATGCAAAAAGAAAAACAAGGAGTATAGCTAACACTATGAATATGGACACCTGTGCTTTTTTCATCTGCTGATAAATTAGAGGGAAGCTATAAATATCTTTCTATATATGGAATAAATATAATAAGCTTTAAAAGGGGCTAATGCTTACTTTCGAGCATGGGGGAAAAACTTTCAGCAGACAGCTTAACGCCTGCTATGCGTCAGTACAAAAAGCTCAAACAGAAGTATCCTGATTGTTTGCTGTTGTTCAGGATGGGTGACTTCTATGAAATGTTCTATGAAGATGCAATTATCGCTTCTAAAGTTTTAGGTATCACACTGACCTCAAGAGGCAAAGGCGTGAAAAAAGCCCCTTTGGCTGGTATACCAATCCGAGCAGCAAACACATACATACAGCGTCTGATAAACAATGGACTAAAGCTCGCTATTGCAGAGCAGATTGAGGACCCAAGGACAGTTAAGGGCAGGGTAGTAGCAAGGGATGTCGTGAGGGTAATAACACCTGGCACTGTAATAGAAGAGGGTTTGCTTGATTCTAGGACTAACAACTACATAGCAGCACTGTACGCTCATAATGAAAGTTACGGGATTGCCTTTGCAGACATCACTACCGGGGATTTCTTTTCCTGCGAGACAGAGGACTCTAACAGGATGATAGCGGAACTTAAGAAGACAAAGCCCGTGGAATGCGTGATACCAGAAACGCTTGCTGTAAATAACGAGCTTATCGATTTTCTCCAGAAAGAGAATGTCTTCATATCCCAGTATGACGACACTCATTTTAGCTCTGAGGAAGCCAAGCACACTCTCGAGTTGCAATTCGGTAAAAATGTCTTGGATGGGTTCGGGATAACAAAGCGCGAACTACAGCTCAGGGCTGCTGGTGCCCTATTGAGCTACATAAGGGAAAACCAAAAACAATCTCTTAAGCATATAAATAGGATTTACAGTATCAATATAAATGACTATATGGAGCTTGACCCTGTTACCATAAGGAACCTAGAAATTTTTGAGAATATTGTGGATAAAACTGCAAAGAACACACTGATCAAGGTCATTGATAGAACAACAACTGCCATGGGTAGCCGCTTGCTAAAAAGATGGCTACAAAGGCCCCTGCTTGAGCTAGAACGAATAAGAAAGCGACAGCAAGCCATAGAAACCTTGCTAAAAAAGCCGATAGTGAAAGAAGAGCTTAGAGAAGTGTTAAAAAACTGTTGCGATATTGACAGATTGATAGGCAAACTAAACTACGGTACGCTGATGCCAAAGGACATGGTGGCACTTGCAAACACCCTTGAAATCATACCAAAGATAAGCACAAAACTTAAAGAGCTCAGTGGTTTCTTTTCAGAGCTTGCAGAGCTTCCTGCATTGACAGAGTTACTTGATGAAATAAGAAGGGCAATAAAAGAGGACCCACCGAATAAAATAACTGAAGGTAGCGTTATAAAGCGCGGTTACAACAGGGAGCTGGACGAACTCTGGGAACTCAAAGACTCGAGCAAAGAAATCCTGAAGAGGATGGAACTCCAAGAGATCGCAAAGACAGGTATAAAAACATTGAGAATTGGTTTCAACCAAGTTCTCGGCTACTACATCCAGGTATCCAAATCTTACATCAACAAGGTACCGAGTTACTATATAAAAAAGCAAACCCTTGTGAATGGTGAAAGGTTCGTAACAAAAGAGCTGAAAGCGCTCGAGTCAAAAATACTTGGTGCAGAAGAAAGGATAAACATCCTGGAGTATGAGCTGTTCAAGCAGCTAACTGTCAGAGTAGAATCCAAGCTAAGAGAGCTGCAGTTAATAGCAAAGCGAATTGCTCTGCTTGATGTGCTATGCAGCATGGCAGAAGTAGCAGAAAAGAACAATTACTGCAAGCCAGAGGTCAACACATCTGGCAGAATAATTATCAAGGCTGGCAGGCATCCTATAGTGGAGCAGCTTGAACAAGAGTTTATACCGAACGATACAGAGCTTGCGCCAAACGAGATGATAATACTAACAGGACCGAACATGGCTGGCAAGAGCACATACATGAGACAGGTCTGCCTTATAACCCTACTGGCACAGATAGGCAGTTTTGTGCCCGCTAAGAGTGCCCAGATTGGCGTAGTTGACAGGATATTCACAAGAGTAGGGGCTTACGATGATTTGGCGCACGGTCAGAGCACATTCATGGTAGAAATGCTGGAGACAGCCAACATACTAAACAACGCAACTGAGAATTCCTTGATTATACTTGACGAGATAGGAAGAGGAACCTCAACCTTCGACGGTGTGGCAATCGCCTGGGCTGTTGCTGAGTATATTTACAGCAAACTCAAGGCAAAGACAATATTTGCCACACACTACCATGTGTTGAACAAGCTGGAAGAGGAATTAAGGAACATAAAAAATTACAACATCGCTGTTAAAGAGATAGAAGAAGGTATACTCTTCCTGAGAAAGATCCAACCTGGTGGCACAGACAAGAGTTATGGCATACATGTTGCCAAACTGGCAGGTATGCCAGCTGCAGTAATCGAGAGGGCTCTGGAAATCCAGCAGAAGTTAACAGAAGAAGACAAGATGCTTGACAAACTAAAAGCGAAAAGAGATGCAAAACAGTTCACACTGAAACAATGGGAAAGATAATCAAGCTTACTAAGGATGTGATTGAAAAGATAGCGGCAGGTGAGGTAGTTGAAAGGCCTGCCTCTGTTGTCAAGGAATGCATAGAAAACTCAATAGATGCGGGTGCAACCAGCATAAGAATAGAAATTGAAAGAGGGGGCAAGTCCAGCATAGTATGCCAGGACAACGGCGAAGGTATCACCAAAGAAGATTTGATATTGGCTGTACAAAGGCACACAACGAGCAAAATAGCGAGTGTTAAGGACCTGTTCAGGATAAGGAATCTCGGCTTCAGGGGCGAGGCGCTTGCCAGTATCGCAGCTGTGTCCAGATTCAGCATAATATCCAACCCAATGGATTCAGATAGTATTGGTTGGCGATTGGATATAGTCGACGACGAACAGAATTTAAGAGAAGTTGTAGCAAACAAAGGCACAACAGTTATTGTAAAGGATTTGTTTTATAACACACCCGCAAGACGCAAGTTCCTCTCCAGCGAAGTAGCGGAACTAAAGCAGGTTATAGAGATAGTGACAAGTTACGCTTTGTCTTATCCCGAGATAAGTTTCTCGCTTAAGCACAACAAGGCAGAGCTGCTAAATTTCCCTGCAACTAACGATCTGCTGAAGAGGATACTACAGGTCTACGGCAAAGATATAGCCAAAGGGATGGTGGCTGTGACTCACAAGAACAGTATCGAGATTCAGGGTTTTGTGGGGGCGCCAGAAGTGGCAAGAAAGACAAGGGACTACGAGAGCTTTTTTGTGAACAGGCGCTATGTGAGGAGCAAGCTACTGCAAGATGCAGT
This sequence comes from uncultured Methanosarcinales archaeon, assembly GCA_964407035.1. Lineage (GTDB taxonomy): Archaea > Nanobdellota > Nanobdellia > Woesearchaeales > B29-G15 > B29-G15. The sequence continues at coordinate 11,160 of CAYOTZ010000013.1, forward strand.
AGAGTCAGCTTATAAGACACTGCTGTTCCTAGATAAGAAGCCAGTGCTGGTTCTTAACATAAAAATAGCGCCAGAGAAAATCGATGTGAACGTTCACCCGACGAAACTCGAAATAAAATTTGATAATGAAGACACTGTATTTTCTGAGTTGCATTTGGCTGTTAAGCATGCTCTCTCCACGAAACAGGTAATTGAAAAGCAGGCGGTAAGTGCTGCCCAGGCATTGCTAAAAGAAAAGCAACGCAGGCAAACGCAACCTGCACAGAGATTTATAGAGAGGAGCAGACAGTCGATGCTAGTAAAAGAGGATAATGAAAAAAACTTTAGGGTTCTAGGCCAACTCGTCAAGAGCTATATAATAGCAGAAGACGCTGAGGGGCTGCTCATTGTTGACCAACACGCAGCTGCAGAACGCATCAATCTTGAGAAGCTGACAAAGGGCTTAAAGGGCGGGAAGATAAGCCAGAAGCTGCTCCAGCCAATAGTGGTTAATGTGTCCAAACAAAACTTCCACTACATAAAGGATCAGCTTGAGCTGCTCAAGCAGCTTGGGTTAGAGGCAGAACCTTTTGGGACAGACGGGTTTCTTGTAAGGCGCGTTCCAGTTATACTCGGCTTGAAAGTAACAAAGAGCAAACTCGAGGGGCTCTTTGACGCTCTTGCATCTGGGTTAAAGGACATCAGAAAGGGCTTGATACGGGAAAGGGTAATAGAAACCATGGCTTGCAAGTCAGCAATCAAGGCAAATGAAGAGCTAACCGAAAGAGAGATGGAAGCACTACTGGAAGAGCTGTACAAAACAGAACACGGGTTTGCATGCGCTCATGGCAGGCCTACTTTAGCAAGATTAACACTCAAGGACATTGAAAAGATGTTTAGGAGAACATAAGAGAACATAATTGCTTGTTCTGAAAATATTCTCAAACAAGCACAAACAGGTTTTAAAAGAAACAGCACAAGAAAGTTGTATGCTTTCGATACGGGATATGCCGGTAACTGAAAAACCAAGAGAAAGGTTGATAACAAAGGGTGCAGAATCACTCTCAGACAGAGAGCTTCTCGCTGTAATACTGGGGCATGGTCATAGAAGCGAAAGTGTGCTTGAGTGTTCTACACGTCTCATTATGAAACTCGGGTTAAAATCCTTGTTTTCAATGAACTACTTCGAGCTTTTACAATTAGAAGGAATTGGTAAAGCAAGGGCTTGCCAGATTGTTGCTATACAAGAGATCTGCAACAGGTTAAATTCAAACATCAAGCAAGGTGTTGAGCTAAGAGCACCAGAGGATGCAGTAAAGCTCTGTGCTGCTCTCAAGAGAAAACAAAGAGAGCATCTTATAGCATGTTATGTTAATACGAGACACAGGTTGATAGCAAAGCTGACACTCTCGATAGGCAACCTGAACTGCTCGATTGTTGACCCTAAGGAAATTGTAAAGCACGCACTGAAGTTGAACGCTTACGGTGTAATACTGTTGCACAACCACCCTTCTGGCTGCCCGAACCCCAGCAG
>CAYOTZ010000014.1:0-12370 GCA_964407035.1 uncultured Methanosarcinales archaeon
AGGATTACTAACAAGGTATTGAAAGAGGAACTAAAGATAGAGAAAGAAGAAGAAAAAATAGAAAAGGAATTAAAGCGCTAAACATGGGCTACAAGCAGGTTGCACGCGATATCAAGCAGCTCAAAATTCAGGGTGCCCAGAATATAGCTTTAAGAGCTGTTAACTCTTTGATTTCTTGCAAGAAATACGAGCATATAGATGAAGCAATAAAGCTGTTGAGTGCTGCAAGACCCACAGAGCCGTGCTTGTATAACACCCTGCTATTTGCTACCCACAACTTAAACAAACGCAATTATAAAAAGGAACTAAAGCAGAGAATAAAGAAGATTGAACTCTACTTCAAAGAGTCAAACAAGCTCATAGCAGAGTATGGTGCCAGAAAGATAAAACAGGGCCATAATGTTTTCACTCACTGCCATTCCAGCACTGTTGTTAATGTTTTGAAGAGGGCAAACAGGGCTGTAAAGTTTACAGTCCATAACACAGAAACAAGACCCTTTCTCCAAGGTAGAACAACAGCAAAAGAATTGGCAAAAGCAGGCATTAAGGTTATTCATTATGTTGATGCTGCTGCGAGATTTGCAATAAAGCGCTCAGATGTAGTTCTTTTTGGTTGTGACGCGATAACTTCAGAGGGTTTCATTGTCAACAAGATTGGTTCTGAAATGTTTGCCCAGATAGCAGAGAGCTACAGAGTGCCTGTTTATATATGCACTGTCAGCTGGAAATACGATCCAGCTACAGAATTCGGGTTTGACGAGAAATTAGAGCAAAGGTTTTACACAGAAGTATGGCGCAATCCACCCAAAGGAGTGAAGATAAGCAACATTGTGTTTGAAAAAATCCATCCAAGTTTGGTTACTGGAATAATATCAGAACTCGGTATTTTTTCTGTTGACAGGTTTGTTGAAGAGGTTACTCGAGCTTATCCATGGTTTTTATAATCCTATCCCTTTTTTTTACCAAACTATTGAGTAGTTTTGAATTGTCTGTGTGCCTGAGCAAACTCCCACACTCAGGACAGGTATAGTCGCAGAGTAGTGCATCTTCACTTGTCACTGCCACGCACCTGTTTGGGCATGTGTAAAGCTCAACAGAGCTGTTCTGTTCTATTTCTGAATTGAGTTTTTTCAGCTCATCGTCAAGCATTTTTCTATAGAGGTGGTAGAACATCTCGGGCTTAAGGTGCCAAAAATAGACATACCAACCCCTTGCTTCATCTTTCTTTTTTGTAAAGCCAATAAGGTTAAACTGCTGTAACCTGTAAAGCTTGTTTCTCACACTATTTATGTCCTCGTTCAACATTTCTGAGAGCTTAAACTCTGACAGGTCCTTATGCTTTCTCAAAAGCTCAACAAGTTCCAGAACTTCCAAGCCGATGCGTCTTTTCAGCACCTCTTTGACAACCCTCTTTGTAAGTCGGCGCATTAAACGAGGGTAATCAAAAATATCTTTTAAAGCTTGCCCTCATAGAACAAGCCAATAAGCTCCTCAGCCAGCATCCCTTTTCTTTTCATAAGCTCCACAGATGCAACAAAACTTGAAGTTGTTTCCTCAAGTTCGTTAGTGCTGAGAAAGAGCCAGTCTTCTCCCTTAAACTTTATACCCACCCAGGGCTCTGCACCAAATGACTTACAGAACTCATTCAGCAATCTTATCTCGTTCTTCGGGAAATACTTTTTGTTTGACTTTGTAACTTTGCATTCAATAGCTATCATTCGTTCTCTGTTACCTGCCAGTATGTCAGGGCAAGGGTAACGCGAGCTTCCAGAGCCAGCAATACGAACACATGGCCAGCCCTTGCTCCAGAATCTGTGGACGAGCTCCCGTTCGCCGTTGATACCCTTTGATTTTCTGTTCATCAAAATCTAATAAAAATAATAAGCTTTTTATATTTATTCATCTGGCTATAAGTTATGCCAAAAAGGGGAATCCCGGCTCATACAATGCTGAAGTTCTTCAAGCAGGTAGAGGACATTAGAGTATCTAAAGTTGCCCAGTTCGAGCTAAAGAAAGTATTAGAAGAACTGAGTGAGAGAATAGCTAAAAAGAGTTTGTTGTATGCAAGGCATGCCAGAAGAAGGACAGTACTGCCAGAGGATATTGAGCTTGCCATAAAGGAGCTATTTCTAAAGAGTTAGCTCCATAAAGTCCTCAGCACATATAACATTATCAAAAATTTCTCTTGCTTCCTCTTCTATCTGCTGCGTGTTCTTGTATCTCTGACTGAAATGTGTAAGCACGAGTTTCTTGACATTTGCATTGTTGGCAAGTAGGGCTGACTGTTTGGCAGTTAGGTGCTTGTACAGCCCGGCTTTCTCTTCGTGCTGCTCGGCGAATGTGGCTTCGCACACCAGCACACTACAGTTGTTGGCAAGCTTCAGGCAGGTTCCTGTTAGCATAGTATCTGTTATAAAGCAGACAGAGCGCCCGCGTTTTAGTTTTGTAACCTGTTCTGGCTTTATCTCTCTTTTGTTTAGCATTATGCTTTCACCGCGCTGCAGTTTGCCGAGTAAAGGTCCTTCAGGTATGCCTAGCTTTTCTGCTTTGCTGAGGATGATCTTTCTTTTGTCTTTTTCTTGGAACCTGTAGCCAAGACAAATGACAGAGTGTTTCATAGGCTCTGCTATAAGCTTGTAGTCATCACATTCGTAGAACACACCGCTTGAGACCTCCTGTACAGTGTAATCTATTCTTGTCTCAAGGATAAACGCTTCAAGAATCTTCTTCATAATTTTCTTGCTGCCTTTTGGACCATAAATCCTTAGAGTGCCTAAGTAGTCCTCAGAACCAAGAGTTTGCAGCAGTCCTGGTAACCCAAAGACATGGTCACCGTGCCAGTGAGTTATCAGTATTTTTGTTATCCTGCTTGGCTTTATACCAGCTATTTTGAGCTGCCTCTGGGTCCCCTCTCCACAGTCAACGAGTATACCCTCTCCTTTGTACAAGAGCAGTGTTGCGCTATGGTTGCGCTGTTTGGTTGGGACCATTGATGAAGTGCCCAAAAACATGAGTTTCATACAGGGAAGAAAAAGAGATTTAGTTAAATATTTTTGTGTTTGCCAATAAGCTTGTCAAACTCAGACAAGATTCTTTCTTCATAATCTGTGTTTGTTTCGCCTTCTACCTTTGATTTTGAGAGCAGAGCTATTAATTCTTTAATGACTGCTTTCTCATCTTTGAATACACTGAGATCGCTGCTGTGCTCATTCACCAGTTGCACCTCTATATCTTCAGCAGGATTGGCAGCGATTCTGATCTGCTCGAATTCCCTTGAATGAAGTTCAGATGTGTTTCTCATAACAAAATAAGCTCCCTTGCTGTACAAATTGTTGAAAGCCCTATTCATATCTATATCAAAAACCCTTCCACTATCAAGCACTCCTGAGAACCTTACCAGCACCAACTTGTTTTTCACATCCAGGCTGTCAATAGCTTCACTCAGCTCAAGATTAACCTGTTCAGCAGCTTTCTTATCGCAATCAACAGTAACTTTCAGCACATCTATCAGCTTGACCTCAAGCTCTTTTGGTTTTATCTCGTTATTGTCAATTTCAACTAGAAGCATGTTACCGTGCCTGAGCTTTTCCAACTCAGCAAAGTTATTTGGGTACAAGGGACCGGGCATCACGACAAAGCCGTAACCTTTGGGTTGAGCGATTAGCTTTGAGTGTACATGACCACCTGCATAGTAATCAAAACCCATAGGCAAGAAAGAGAGAGGCAAACTTTCGACTGCTTGAAGCTCTTTTGGTTTGTACTCTGTCAGAGCAGTGTGAAACACGAAAATCTTTATGCCCTGCTCTTTCAATAAGCTCTCCCTGTCCAAGCTTTCATAGTAGCTGCCCTCGAGTAACCCCTTCCTACCGGGCAGCCCTGTAATCTTAACACCAGTGGGTTTATCTATTGTGAACCTGAGCTGCAGCATCCCGTTGTTCACTCTGCCTTTGGCAACATTAACGAGCAACCCGGCATTCTCCAGCACATCCAGCATTGTCTTGCCAGAGGGCGAGAAATCATGAGAGCCGGCCACTGCATATACCCTTATCCCATTGTCCTTTAAGTTCTTCAAGTGCCTTACAACTTCCTTCAGCACATCCACAGATGGCAGTGATGTATTGAACAAATCGCCAGCAATAATGAGAAACTCAACTTTGTTGGTTATACAGGCATCTATTGCGAACCTGAATGAGTTCATATTGAGCTCTCTTAGCTTCTGCTCTCTCCAGCTTCCCAAGTGACAGTCTGCAATGTGCGCGAATCTCAATCGAGCTTCACCCCTGCAAAGCTGTTTGATATCTTGTTTTCTTCGTTCTTCTTGATTATATCACTAAACAAGGGCACTTTGATAGGGGTCGCCATTTTCAAAAACGAGCAGCTTACCAATGCTTCGCCCTTGTCCAAGGCAGCTATTGTCGGTTCATACATAGATATATCATGAGCCGCAGAGTTTATCAATGACTGACGCTCAACAGCCATCTCTGTACCCATAATTATTTTTGTGTTCATATTGGCGAGAATATCTCTCGGTATCAAGCTCGGCAACTGTGTTATTGCTACCAGTCCAATTTTGAATTTTCTGCCTTCTCTTGCTAGTGTCTCGAATATGTTTGTGCCTGCTGATAACACATCTTTGCCGAGAACTCTCGGCGCCTCTTCTATCACTATGCTGATTACTGGCTTGTTTGGGAGCTCGCCCCTGTACTTGTAGCTTTTGTATCTCCTGAAAATTTCATTGGAAATCAGAGAGCCAATGAGAATCTCAACGCTTTTTGAAAGAGAGGAAGTGTCAATTATGACAATATTGCCTTTCTCTAGTTCATCGCAAATATCCTTTGTTGTGTTTATGCCGCTTTCTATTGAAAACACGCCTCTGGATTCAAGCTTACCTTCGTGAACGCTCAAGCTGAGAACCTGCATCAATCTTCGCTTGACCACATTGAGAGTTGCTTCATAAAAATTTGTGTCGAGAGCTTTCTCCAGCATTATTGCTTCTATCCAGCCATCTCGGTATGTTTTGTAATAGGCAGTAAGTGCCTGCCATTGCGGGTCTGATAGCCAAATTACACCCTGGAAATGTTCTGGTTTTAGTGATTTTAGGTTTATGACCAAACTTCTGGCGCCCGGTATTGGTTCAGAAGGAGTGTAATATATGACTTTGCTTGAAGCAGAGCTGTGGCTTTTTAGCCCTTTATGGTGCCTGCCGTAATATTCGTCGTGAGGGTCAAGCACCAAAAAGCCAGCTGTTGTGCTATCAATCGCATTGTGCAGCATAACCTTAGCAAGGTTAGATTTACCCTTACCTGTCTGGGCGCTTATGAGAATGTGATGTGCTAGCGCCATATCAGCGTCAACCCACACATCAACATCCAACACTTTTGAACCAGAACGCAGTTTGCCAAGGTAAATCCCACTATTAGGCTTTGAAAAGAAGCTGAGGTCTGCTTCTGTTACTCTGCGAATATCAGAAAAGAATCTCGGCAGTTTCTTTGGCGTCCTTACTTGATTATTGCTAACAGTCAGCACGCTTTTTGCTATTGCAAGAGTGTAATTGCGTAGCTCGGAATCATTGAATATTGCATTAGCCACGCCTTCTAAGCTAAGGCCAGATACAAACTCAAGGTTCTGCTGGCTGAGCTGCGAGCCATAGGCGAGGTCCAGCACTTGTAGTATTATCCTTTCTCTGCTGCTCTCTGCAACGAGAAGCTCGCCAAGCTCTATCTCTGTGTCTGATTTCTGGCGTACAAGCAGTTTGTTGAAATTTCCAGCTATTAGCTTACCAACAACTTCCATAATTCAATCAGTAGAATCTGGTTCATTATAACATTTTCGGGTTAATTTTTTATTTATACTTTTTAATAGCTTCTGTTTATGGCTGTTGATTTGCTGGAGTGGGCTCTTAATTACTTTAACTTTTACTATTCAGCAAGGGGCATTAAATGTTGGCTCAAAACAGCTGGTAATAATGTTGAGTTAAATCTCAATAATGAAACCAAGAGAGTAGTATGTGTAGAAAAATTGACAAAGATAGCAGACAAGGGTGTGATAATTGTTACTTACAACAACAGACATAACATCAAAGTGCTAATTGACAACTGGAACGATTTCTGTGACAGGGGTCAAAGGCTTTATTTTGTTGATAAAAAAGACCCTAACAGAAAATGGGTTATCAATCCTAAGGTGCACAGAATAGTTTGTGACAAAAAGAACTTAAGAAAATCGATTCTTGCCATGTCGCAGTTAGAAAACTTTAAATAATCCTGAGCTATTTAAACTTAAATGGTAAAAAGGTTAAAGCGCCGTATTGTTTGGTTCACTTGGCTTGTTGTTATTGTTCTTGGTATTGTGGTTGTTGTTAACTATAGGCATATTATTACTGGCTACACAGTTTACAGACAACTTCAAGCAGCAAACTTTACTATGGATAATCTAAGCACAGAGCTAAACCGATATAAATCAGAGCTTACATATTGCCAATCAAATTTAAGCAATCTAACTGAGGTGTATGAAACAGCAAAACAGAGGATAAACTCTTTAACTACAGAGCTATCTGAGTTGAGAGTTAAGTTAGATAATTTTGAGAATGCAAAGAGAGCAGAAATCAAAAAACTAAATCTCAGCTGGGAAGAAAAGATTGGTGAGCTAAATACGAAGCTTGACAAGTATGAGCTTGAGCTCAGAGACATACAAAACGACTATGACGACCTTGCCAGAAACACTGCAAATTCTATCTGCTGCAAACAGAAGATTGACAATCCAGAAATAAAGTATTACGAGATAAAAAACGACAGGATTCTTTGCACTTTGAACTCTGGCAAACAACTCAAGTGCCCTTTTGATTAATTTTATAAATCATTTCACTTTACTACTCTCTGATGGATAAGTTTGTTTTGGAGGAAATTGCACTGGGCGACAGGCAAGGTTTATCCATTTTTGTTCATGTACCTTGGTATCTATGGTATTTCGATAAGGATTTCAAAGCGTACAGGAATAACTGGCGCACACCTCTCAAAGGAGAGTTGCTGGGTTCCAAAATTCTCGGAATTACCGGGCTACTCACCCCAGAACACCCATACCACAACTATGCTGAAGTTTCACACTGGATAGCGCGAAGCAACAAGAGGTTGCTCGGTAGGATTTCAGCTTCAGTAACAGATAGGAAGCTCAATTTCAAAAGCCAGTTTAATACAGCAAAGATTGGCTTTTTTGGGTTTTTTGATTCTGTAAACAACCAACGGGTGGCTAACGCGCTTTTGAAGGTTGCAGAGGAGTGGTTGAGGCAGAGGGGCTGCAGCATAATGATGGGCCCGGGCGGCTATTCTAATGCAACTCACGAGCCATACCAAGGGGTGCTTGTTTCTGGCTTTGATAGCCCACCGAGTGTAGAACTAACATACAACCCTCCTTTCTATTCAACTTTGTTGGAAAGCTACGGGCTTGTCAAGGCAAAGGATTATGTGACTTATGACTTTTCTGTTGATGTTTTTTTGCGTTCAGGTTTAAGAGCAAGTAAAGCTACAGATGTTTCTGAATTAGAAGAGAAAGTCAACAGAACTCTCGAGAGAATAACCAAGAAAGAAAGAGAGATTGGAATAGAAATCAGAACACTGAATATAGCTAAGCTAAGGGACGAAATAAAGCTGATAGTTAGCATCTATAACGAGGCTTGGAAGCACAACTGGGGTTTTACAGAGATAACAGAACCAGAAGCTGAGATAATGGCTGACTCTTTGAGGCAACTTGCTGACAGTAATCTCATATTGTTTGGCTACCACAATTCTGAACCAGTAGCAGTTTTTGGCGGCATTCCTGACCCTTATGCTGTTCTAAAACCGAATTTTGAGCTACAGGTTTTGCTGAAATATCTTCGGAATTCTGATATTGGCAGGGTTTTAACTGGTATATTGTTACCCAGAATAGCAAATAGAAGGTCTTCACCAAGCCCTCATGTTCGCGTTATGTTCTTTGGTATTAAAGACCAGCAGAGAAAGAAGCTTATAGCAACTTCAATGATGTATCGCTTGATGTCTTATGCATTCATGGCACGCTATGAAACAGCAGACGCTTCTCTTCTATTAGAAGATAATCGTGATGTAATCTCGCTCTGCCAACACTACTCAGGAAGATTGTCAAAAACTTATCGCATATATTACAAGCCGATAGCATTACAGGCATATACGAACAAGCCAGCACTCCAAGAAAAATCAGTAGCTGCTTTATAGAATCTTCTATTAACAGGACTTCCGTCTTGCTCATAAACCTCAAAGATACTGCCCTGTTTGTTGATTATTCGGGATATCCTGAGCAACTCTTCTATTGCTTGTTGCTTGAGCCCAAGCTTGTGCTTACATACAACATCAAGGCAGCCCAGCCAGAGCCATGTCATACTTGTGTGATAGTCGGGTATGCCTGCCAATCTTGTCACGATACTTATACTATTCGAGTTGTAGTTCGGATGGTTCAGATAGCAAGGCACAGCATCGATCCTGTTTTTCATTATATAATTCTCTATATTAAGAGCTTGCTCTTTATTTGCAACATCAAACAGTATGGCAAGTAAGTTACCATCTGTAGAGAAATTTCTCAGTTTGTGTAGGGTATCTAAATAAAACTCGCCATTCCAAAACTCTTTGTTTATCCTCTCTTTAACAAGCTCTGCTTTTTCTCTGTAATTCTGCCCTTCAACCCCTAGAATGCGGCTTATTTCATCCAGCGATTTAAGCGCCTTGTACCATAGAACATTGGTGTAAAGTACCTTACCCTTCCTTTTCAGACAATCAGCCCAGTCAGCGAACATACCCTGCTCTAATAAAACATCATTATCTCTATCAAACCTCTCAAGCCATTGCACAGATCTAACAGCGTTAGTGTAATATTGGGCAACAAAGCTTTTGTCCTCTGCCATCAACATCCCCAGTACAATAACTACCAATGAGTTACCGTCCACAGGGAAAAGCCATGGGAATTTGTCTATCCTGTAAACAGGCATAGTGAGTTTTGTGTCCAATCTTGGCATCTTGTTCAATAATGCGTTCATAAAAAACTGCAACCAGAAATGTCCTTTACCCAATCTCAATGGAATCCTACCATTTGGTTTCTGGCAGGTAAAGGCATTACTTATCGTGTTCTTAACAGCAGTTATGTCCTGCTCCTCTAAGCTTAGTGCGCCAAAGGAAGCGAACATCGCATCCCTTAGCCATATCTGCCGCCAGTGCCCTCTGCTTGCTAGTATACCTTGTTCTGTATAATTTGCCCTTAGGGTTTTTATTGCTGTGTTCTTTGCTTTGGTTATTTCTTCCTGCATAGAAAATTACACTCTGAATTGTGCTTATTAAATCTTTTCGTTTCACATATTCAAAACACTTTTAAGTAAGCGCTTAACTGCAACCGGTTATGAAGAAGTATCTCACTCAGGGAAGCGTGCCAAAGGCAATACTTATGCTTGGTTGGCCCATCATGGTCTCTATGCTTGTGCATCTAAGCTACAACATAATAGACACTATCTTTGTTGCCAGACTGGGTGCCAATGCAGTCGCAGCCGTAACATACTGCTTCCCTATTATTTTTATAATATTTTCGCTTGCCCAGGGCTTGGGCATTGGAACCACTGCTTTAGTAGCCCAGTTTCTTGGTGCAGGAAAAACAAAAGAAGCGAGCAATGTGGCAGAACATTCGATAGCTTTAGCTATAATCCTGTCCCTACTCATTACTATACCAGTATTATTGCTACAAAAGCGAATTTTTGCCTTAATGGGAGCGCCATCACAGTTATTGTCCTTAATCACCTTGTATTCTTCACTCATTTTCGGGGCATTTAGTATAGTGCTAATTACTTTTGTATTGAATTCTGTGTTTCGCGGTATCGGGGAAATGAAGATACCCATGCGGGCACTTGTCTTCTCTGCTATATTCAACATAATTCTAGACCCCATAATGATATTCGGGCTTTTGGGCTTTCCAAAGCTGGGGATAACAGGGGCTGCACTGGCCACTGTTATATCAAGACTGGTCGCTTTGGGCTATGTTATTTTTATTCTGGTAAAGAAAGAACTGCCAATTAAACTCTCTCTGAGATACTTTCGTTTTAAGCCGGTTATCATAAAGAAGATAATAAGTGTCGGGCTGCCAGCTACACTCTCAACCACACTAGACGCCCTGGGCTCTTCTGTGTTGATGAACATTGTGTCTTTGTTCGGTGCAATGGCTGTGGCTGCCTGGGGAATCATGATTCGTTTGGAAAGCATTCTTTTTATGCCTATGCGGGGTATTGGTGCAGCTACTATAACCCTTATCGGCCATAATGTGGGTGCTGGCAACAAACAGAGAGCAAAGAAGGTGGCGTTTACAGCCATGGCTTTTGTTATAGCTATTGTTAGTTTGCTCGGCATAGTTTTGTATTCCTATCCAGAGGCGTTTGTTAGGATTTTCATATCAGAGCGAGCTGTGATATCCTTCGTTAAGCTTTACCTTTCTGTAATGGTCTTTGCTTATCCCTTTATGGCTGTTCTGTTCATAGGCATTTCAGTACTGCAGGGTTCTGGTCATTTAAGGCCTGTTCTATTATCCACAATAATCAAGTGGGCTATTATACTCAGTGCATCGTATCTCCTGAAATCTTCCCTTGCAGCGAGACCGATAATATTTTTTGTGCTTCTTGCAGTAGCCTACATTTTTGTTTCTCTTTTGGTCCTTGTTATTATCTTCCTATCAAGATGGCTGGAGCCAGTAGTGGATAAACATTAGTTATTATTCAGAATTGAGTTTGACTGAGCTGAAAATTTTTATGGATTTCAAGCAAGATTGCGTAATGCCCTAATTGAATACGGCTGCCGGGATTCGAACCCGGGCTACGACCTTACTCCATCTCAAACTAACTAGTAAAAATATGGGAGGGTCGTGTCCTACCGCTAGACCACAGCCGTTTGCTTAATCCTCGTCAGAAGCTTCTCCACTGTAAGAGGGAATCGCAGCTTTGCTGATTATCATCACATCGCCAATTGACTTTACCAGCTGGTGTGGCACGATTACTCCCTTTGCAGAGCCCAACACTTTATTGAGAAATGAATCCTTTGTCGCCTTGACTTTCCAACCGAACACCTTGGTTGTTGTTAATATGGCTTCCTCAACCTCACCGAAATAATCGCCACTATCAGTAAACACCTTCATATTGTAAGTCTCACTCAACCTTTTCATCTTTAGCATGCCCTAACACCTCGTCCCTTTATAGAGAAAAAAATTAAGCTTACCTCTATTTAAATCTTTTGATTGTGGCTTAAATAAGCTTATAAATCACAGTATTTTTCAAAGTAAGCATGAGCAACATAGAAGGTGAGTTAACCGAAAGCAAAACAGAGGAAATAAAACTTAACTGTATAATTAAGCCAATTAGGGGGATTTACGAAATAAAGCTGTATGTGAATGAGCTTGACTATGTGCGCGAGGCAGGCGTGAGATGGAAAAACGATAATGAGATTAATCATCTAAGCTGCTATGATGAAACAAAAGTTAGAAGAAACCAGCGCTATCTCGGCTGGAGCGACGAGTATCATATAGAGCTAATATGACAAGGCGTCAGGAACTTATTAAGCTGCTCGAGCAAGGTGAATGGTCTTTACAACACTTAGCAAACCATTTCAAGCTCAGTGTGGCAGAGCTTCTCCCGGATTTCTATCACATAAAAAGAACCATAAAACCAAGACAGATAGTTGTAAAGCCCGCTGTTTGCAGAAACTGCGGTTATGTGTTTAGAGAGCGAAGCAAAATCAGCAAACCGAGCAAATGCCCTAAATGCAAATCAGAATGGATAGAATCCCAGCGCTACACTATTCGTTAGCTTCCATTTTTTTCTTGAATTTCTTTGCCAGCTTATGAGCAATGAATATTGGCTCTGGCAACTTGTGCGGCTGTTTTGTGGTGTTTTTTACAATTTCAATAGATTTCGCAAGCGACACGAGATGCCCGGGAGAAACATAAATCGGCTTGGCATATTCTTTTGTGTGAACCTCTGCACCCCTTACCTTGCCTTCTATTACTATCTTGCCATCTTTAGTCTTGCCGGTCAGCAGTTTTGTTGCCACACCTATCGTAGGCGTGTCGAGCTGTAGCCCGAGCTGCGAGGCAATCCCCATCTTTCTGGGATGGGCTATACCGTGACCTTTAACCAGTAACACGTCTGGCTTTTGCTTTAAAGATATGAATGTATTCACAATAATCGGACCTTCTCTGAAGCCGAGAAAACCAGGTATGTATTTAATAGGCGCCTTTGCTGTGGTTACTACACTGTCGACGAGCTTCAGGGTCTTATAGTCCACTAGAGCTATACAGCATATTAGTGTGTCATCAGCTGTTCCTATAACATCACATCCAGCAA